>NZ_JBMDIS010000153.1:0-8004 GCF_057808775.1 Pseudomonas sp. FG86
TTCGCGCCCCAACGCGGGGCAAGCCCGCTCGCCACAACAAGCCCGTTCGCCACAACAATCAGGCTCGCCATTTGCCCGTTCTATCTCTTGACTGACGGGCATTGGGGCTTGCCCCCCAGGTTTGATTCAGGCAGGGCGTCAGATCAGGCCAGGTCGACCAGCACGATTTCGCTGTCTTCTATCGCGGTCACGCGCAATACCTGCTCATCCTCCACCGCTACGCCATCTCGAGCTTGCGCCCGCAAGCCATTGATCTCAATCACTCCCGTTGCCGGCACCAGGTAGGCGCGACGCCCGCTGTCCAGCCGGTATTCGGCACTTTCCCCAGCCTTCAGGGTCGCCGCCACCAGCCGTGCATCGGCCCGAATACGCAGGCTTTCGCTGTCACCGGCCTTGCCGCTGGCCAACGTGACAAACCCCTCGCGATCGCCCTTGGGAAACGGTTTGGCCCCCCATGACGGCGGCAATCCGGCCTCGTTCGGGATAATCCAGATTTGGAAAATCTTGGTCGGCGTGGCTTCCAGGTTGTATTCGCTGTGAGCGATCCCGGTGCCCGCGCTCATGACCTGTACGTCGCCGGCTTCGGTACGGCCCTTGTTGCCGAGGTTGTCGGCATGGCTGATGGCACCCTCACGCACATAGGTGATGATTTCCATATCGCGGTGCGGGTGCTGCGGGAAACCGGTACCCGGGGCGATGATGTCGTCGTTCCACACCCGCAGGTTGCCCCAGTGCATGCGCTTGGGGTCGTGGTACTCGGCGAAGGAAAAGTGATGATGGGCGTCAAGCCAACCATGATGGGCGCCACCCAGAGTGTTGAAAGGTCGAAGTTCAAGCATGACGGTCTCCTATTGATGAGCCTATCTTCCCTGAGCACATGATCGATAAAAAGCGTAAAAACTGCCTTATTCCTATCTGTAAATCCGATTGATTAGTGGCGTTTTGACTTTCACTTCATCGCCTAACTGCATGAGCGCAAAGCAATTGGCTGGAACTGCGCGCCGATTCCGGCGACCATGGCGCACTCGTCAAAGCCAAGCTCACCCCAGGAGTCCGCGTGCCGCAACAACAGCCTGAACTGCCCCCAGAACTTCGCCCTTTGGCTGAAATGCCGCTGCTGAAACGCCTGGCGGCCCGTTTGTTCGGCCACGGTTTGACGCGCCTGCGCGCGCAGCACCGGTTTTCCTGGTTGCATGGGCAGGCCGATGGCTTTCGCAGCGGGCATGAGGCGGGTGTGGAGTATGGGTATCGCGAGGGTAAGGCCGATGGCCTTGAGGAAGGCCGCCAGGTCCTGTTGATCCGTGATTTCCGCCCGGACGAACACCGTGCCCCCGGCGTGGATGACAACCTGTTCGACGATTGGCGACTGCCCCTCACCGCCGAGCTTAAGAAGCGCATCAAGGCCGACGTGGCGCGCTTGCTGCCGGCCCATGCCCAACCCAGCACTGCGCAGTGGAAGATGATCTTCAGCGACACGCCGTCCACCTCGGTGATTGCCGGCGCCGGCGCGGGAAAATCCACCTCGTTGGTGCTGCGTATCCTGTTGCTCACCCATTACCTGGGCTATGAATTGAGCTCGATGACCGTGGTGACCTTTACCCGTGAGTCGCGCAAGGACTTCATTCAAAAGCTGATGGAGATTCTCAGCTTATGGGGCCAACCTATTGAAATGAAAGAAGCCCAAGCGGTGGTGCGTACCTTTCATTCGCGCATCCTGCCCATGGTGCGCAGCCTGCCGGGCTTCGAGCGGCTGCAGGCATTCGAGAACCTCGGGGCCAGCGTCGAGGACGCCGACAGCAACCCGTTCGACCTGCGCATCAACCCAGCACAGCGCCATCAGTTGAACGCCTGTTACCACCAGTTGCAGGGGCGGCATCCACGTTTCCGTGAGCTGATCGCACCGCTGGCGCGCCATGGTTTGCAGCTCAAGGAGCTGGAGCGCGATCACCCGGATGTACAAAAGCGTATGGCGGTGACCGAACTGGCAGCCAAGCGCGATGAAGAGCTGTGCGATGTGATCGAGGACCTGTGGTTTCGCGCGGGCGCCTGGCCGATCAAAGGCATTGAACCCAACCGCCAGACCGTTGAGATCAATGGCGCGCAGTTTCATTGCCATGGCTATATCCCGCAGCTGGATGCCTGGGTGGTGCTGGGCTTCGACGCGCGGGAAAACGCTCAGGTCAGCCGCCCCAATGCCAAGCTGTCGGTACGCGCAGAGTGGGCAGTGAAGCGCACACTGTTTCAAGCTTTCTGCCGTAAGCCATTGATATGGATAGATAGTTACCAATCATCCGAGCGGCTTCTGAGTAGCCTCGCCGGTGATGCCAGCGCCGGGCCCGGCTTTGATTACAAGGTCAAAGGTGAGTTGTCGTCGGCACCGCTGCTGGACAGTTTTGTCATGGCGGCGGGCTTTATCGAGAACCTCGGTCTGGACGTGCCCACCGCTGTCGGCCAGATGAGTTTCGCCAAGGACGATCCGGACCGCTTGTTTTTCGAGGCCTTGAGCATCTTCTGGAAAGCCCTGGAAGATCATCTGCTGGACCAGACGCCGCCGATCATGACCTATAACCGGATGTTCTCGCTGTTCGGCGAAAACACCCCGGAAAACCTCAAGCTGCTGAGTGATCCGCTGTTGCGCCCGTTGTCGCACCTGATGATCGACGAGTTCCAGGACGTATCGCCGCAGATCGTGTCTTGGATCCGTGCCAGCCTGCGAGAAATCCGCAGCCGTGGACCGGCCATGCACGTGGGGCGTGCGGCTCAGCATTCCTCGCTGCTATGCGTGGGCGATGACTGGCAATCGATCTACGGCTGGCGCGGCAGTTCGCCCAAGTACTTTATGGCGTTCAACCAGGAATTCCCGTCACCGAGTACCACCCGCGTGATGCTCGGCGAGAACTTCCGCAGTCACCAGCACATCATTGATGCGGCTGAACATATCGTGCGGGCCGCGCCGGCCATTCCGGGCAAGAAGGCCAAGGCCAGCGGGGCGCCGAGGGCGTTGGTGCCGGTCACCGTGCTGGCGCGGGATGATGCCGCACTCGGACGCCAGTTGCAGGCGCATTATGAGAAGGGTGAATCGGTGTTAATGCTGTATCGAAAAAGTAGCGATAAGCTGATGATTCAAGAGCATATTCAGTCTGTAGTTAATCTGGATTCCAGCTTGCCGCCCGCCGCGCGACGCCTCAAGCAACTGACGTATCACAGTGCCAAGGGGCTGCAGGCGGATACGGTTTTCCTGCTTGGCGATTGCCAGCACGTGACCAGCTCGCGCTACAAGAACCAGGTGTATCGCATGGCGGGCCTGGGCAAGGACGGTGACAGCGAGCCCTATGACACGGCACAAAAGGATGAGGTACTGCGCCTGGCCTATGTGGGCATCACCCGGGCGGTGAGCCACTGCTACTGGTACGTGGAACAACCCGAGGGCCAAGCGGTGAATGTGCCCAAGGCGTCGGAGCGGGTGGATGGCAAGAAAGCGTTTTTCGATGATCAACGCAATTAGCCGGTAAATGCACCTCAGATGTGGGGGGGACAGGCTCCCTCACACAGGGGGTTGACGTGTGCTGGATCGGCCTCAGGCCCTCAGCGACTGCGGCGGCACAAACGACTCGAGCTCATCTTCCACCGCCTCGATGATGCGTTCGACATCGGCGGCATTCATCACCGTGGCACAGGGAATGCCGGCGATGGCGATCAACGTCTCGCCGCTGGCCCGATCGAACAGGCGCGCGACCATGCTGCCGGGCGCGTCCATGCTGCCCTCGAAGCCCATTGGATGAAAATGCCAGCGCATCAGCTGGCAAGCGTTGGGGAACGTCACTTTGCTCATGTTGCGCACCTTGTTCATTGAGCGCTTCCTTTAGCTCGCGGCAAGGGCCAGGACCGTCACTGGTCATGGCACGTGAGAGCTTAAAAGTAGCATCCGTTCACACCCACAATGTGAGTTTTTTCGATCCGTTCGGCGGTTCTTTTCCCATTGTTTGACGTGGGTCATGTCGTACTTGAATCTGGGCAAAAGGCCATTAGTCTGAAGTGGCGGCTGCCCATTGAAGGCTGTGTCGAAATTCGGCAATCTCCACGGTTTTCCCGCCACAGAGCCGTTCATGCCCGACAACGCCCCTGACGATGATTGCCAGCACACCCAAGCCACGAGGGCATTAGTGCTGCGTCACCACCTATGCTGGCGTCATCGGGACCTGGACGGGGTGATGTCCTACTATCACCCGCACATCCAGTACCACGATTTCTTCCAGAACCGTGTCGTCGATTACGCGCAGTTGCGTGAGTACCTGCAAGCCAGCATGCCACGCGGCCCGGATGAAGCCATTGAGCACATGGACCGTATTCGCGCCGATGGCGATACCGCGTTTATCCAGTACCGAATTACCTTGCGCGGCGGCCAGGGCCTGGTGTCCTTTCGTACCAGCGAGGCGATCACCGTGCGCGATGGGCTGATCTGGCGGGTCAATGAGTACGCTTCGCTGGTCCACGAACAGACGCCCCAAGCCACGCGCCCAACCGTCAGCCGCCTGGGCCTGTCACCTCAGCAACTGGGGCATATGGCCAATGACCTGCAGCAATACTTCCAGCAGCAGCAACCCTACCTGGACCCCGAGCTGGACCTGCAACGGGTCGCCAAGGAATGTGGCTATAGCCGCAATCAAATTTCCTACCTGTTGAACCAGGTGCTGGGGCAAAGCTTCTATCGCTACGTCAACCAGGCGCGGCTCCAGCATTTGCTCGTCGCGCTGGAACAGGCCGCGCCGCCGATCAAAGTGGATGACCTGGCGTTTGCCGCCGGCTTCAATTCGCTGTCGGCGTTCTACAGTGCTTTTCGCCAGCACACGGGCCAATCGCCGAAGGCCTACGTCAAACAAATTTCCCTGCGTGCACGCGCGCAAGACAGCCCCTGACACCGCGCTCTAGGATCCAGCCTATCGAAACGAGGTAGGGGAACCTGGCATGCCGGCATGGCGCAATATCAGTTTATGGATGGATCAACTGGACGACCCGCTGCAGGCGCGGCCGCCCCTGGTCCATGACCTGGACGTCAACGTTGCCATCATCGGTGCCGGTTACACCGGCCTGTGGACCGCCTATTACCTGAAGCGCCAGGCGCCCGAGCTGAAAATTGCGATCATCGAGGCGCAAACCGCCGGTTTCGGTGCGTCCGGGCGCAATGGCGGCTGGCTGATGGGCAACCTGTTGGGCGAAGACCGCCTGCTGGCGGGCCTGGCGCCGCAGCAACGCCGCGCCGCGTTTGACCTGTTGCATGGCATCCCCGATGAAGTGGCCCAGGTAGTGGCCCGCGAAGGCATCGAGTGTGACTACCGCAAGGGCGGTGCGTTGTATTGCGCGGCGCGTTACCCGGAGCAGGAAGGCAGCCTGCGCCGCTACCTGGAAAAGCTCTACGCCCAAGGCCTCACCGAAGCCGATTACCGTTGGCTGAACCCGCAACAGCTGGCCGAGCAGATACGCATCGCCAAGCCCTATGGCGGCATCTACGCCCCCCATGTCGCGACGATCAACCCGGCCAAGCTGGTACGTGGCCTTGCGCGCGTCGTTGAAAGCCTCGGGGTGACCCTCTATGAAAACAGCCCGGTGACCCATTGGCAGTCCGGCAGCCTGCGCACGGCCCAAGCCAGCGTGCGCGCCGGCTGGGTGGTGCCGGCCATCGAGGGCTACGCACCGACGTTGCCGCCCCTGGGGCGTTATCAGCTGCCGGTGCAAAGCCTGATCGTCGCGACCGAACCCTTGCCCGCCAGCACCTGGGATGAGATCGGCCTGAATCACGGCCAGGCCTTCGGCGAGAGCAGCCGGCAGGTTACCTACGGCCAGCGTTCGGCCGACAACCGCCTGGTGTTCGGCGCGCGCGGCGGTTATCAGTTTGCCGGCAAATTGCGCCACAACTTCGATTTGACCGACAGCGAAGTCGAGCTGCGTCGCTATCTGTTCGGTGAACTGTTCCCGCAGTTGAAGAACGTGCGGATTACCCATTCCTGGGGCGGCAACCTCGGCATGTCGCGACGTTTTCAGCCGCACATGCTGTGCGATCACAAGACCGGTATCGCGCTGTCCGGCGGTTATGGCGGGGAGGGCGTCGGCGCCACCAACCTGGGTGGTCGCACCCTGGCCGACTTGATCCTGGGCCGCGACACCCCGCTGACCCATCAACCCTGGGTGATCCGCGACCGCGGCCTGGAGGCGCTCAGGGCCTGGGAGCCCGAACCGTGCCGTTGGCTGGGCTACAACGCGATCATTCGTAGTTTTGTCCATGAAGACCAGGTATTGGCCAACCCCAATACCGCGCCCTGGCGCCGCAAGCTGGCGACCGGCGTGGCGGGCTTCATGGAAGGTTTCATGCACTGAGCCGTTTCAATCACACAGGTACACCCATGAGCATTACTCAATTCAAAGACGCGCTGAACACCCACCTGCCGGACTCGTCACCGGTCGCCGTGCCCCTGGGGGAGCCCATTGCGGTGGCGTCGACCTTGAGCGTGGAACGCAGCGATGGCGTCGAAACCGGCATCTGGGCCTGCACCCCGGGCCGCTGGCGCCGCCAGATCAAATCCCAGGAGTTTTGTCACTTTATCCAGGGCCGCTGCACCTTCACCCCGGACGACGGTGAAGTCCTGCATATAGAAGCCGGCGATGCACTGATGTTGCCGGCCAACAGCACCGGAATCTGGGATATCCAGGAAACCGTGCGCAAGACCTACGTATTGATCCTGTAACGCTTTGATCCTTGATCGCCTGCCATAAAAACAGCCCTAAAACCGCCAGGAAATCGAACCATGAAAGCCATTGCCCTGTTGCCCTTGATGTTGGTGGCCTCTATCAGCCAGGCCGCCGAAACGGTGAAGATCTACAACTGGTCGAGCTACATCGCGCCGGACACCACGAAGAACTTCCAGAAACAAACCGGCATCGGTTTCAGCTACGACGTGTATGACAGCAACGAGACCCTCGATGGCAAGTTGATGACGGGTAATTCCGGCTACGACGTGGTGTTCCCGTCCAACCACTTCATGGCGCGGCAGATCCAGGGGGGCGCGTTGAAAAAGCTCGACAGGAGCCAGTTGCCGAACTGGAAGAACCTCAACCCGGTACTGCTCAAGGCCCTGGAAAACAACGACCCCGGCAACGCCCACGGTTTTCCGTACCTGTGGGGCAGCACTGGCATTGGCTACAACATCGACAAGGTCAAGGCCGTGCTCGGTGACAACGCGCCGGTGAACTCCTGGGACCTGATCTTCAAGCCCGAATACATGGAAAAACTCAGCAAGTGCGGAGTGGCAATCCTGGATAACGGCCCGGAACTGTTGCCGATCGCCCTCAATTACCTGGGGCTGGCGCCGCACAGCAAGAACCCTGAGGACTATAAGAAAGCCGAGGCGCTGCTGATGAAAGTGCGGCCCTATGTGGCGTATTTCCACTCTTCGAAGTACACCGGCGACCTGGCCAATGGCGACATCTGCGTCGCAGTGGGCTTCTCCGGCGACGTGCTGCAAGCCGAAAGCCGGGCCAAGGAAGCCAAGAATGGCGTGAATATCGGTTATCAGATTCCCAAGGAAGGCGCGGCGATCTGGTTCGACATGGTGGCCATGCCCGCCGATGCGCCCGATGAAAAAGCCGGCTACGCCTTCATGAATTACCTGTTGGAACCCCGGGTAATGGCGGACATCACCAACTCGGTGCACTACGCCAACGGCAACAGCGCAGCGGATAGCCTGGTAGACCCTGAGATCAAGGCGGACACCAAGATCTACCCGAGCGACGAAATGATGGGCAAGTTATTCGCGCTGGAGGCCATGCCACTGAATATCGACCGGATTCGCACGCGGGTGTGGAACACCATTCGCACGGGTCGCTGAAGAACTAATGTGGGAGGGGCAGTGCGACGATTCGACTTGCCCCCGATGGGGGGTGTCAGTTGATGCATCTGTGGCTGACCCACCGCCATCGGGGGCAAGCCCCCTCCCACAGTTTGTCCTGCAT
>NZ_JBMDIS010000154.1:0-7785 GCF_057808775.1 Pseudomonas sp. FG86
AATCCTGTGGGAGGGGGCTTGCCCCGATCGCGGTGGAACAGCCGGCTTATTTGTCGCTGACCCACCGCCATCGGGGGCAAGCCCCCTCCCACAGTTTGATTGCGGGGTGTCAGCCAGAGACAGGTCAGGTTCGAAACCGGCTGACCAGTTGATTCAACGTCTGCGACAACGCCGTCAATTGCTGTGCATCCTGGCGTGTGGCGTCGGCCAGGCTTGCCACCAATTGCGCATCCCCGTGAATCTGGCTGATATGCCGATTGATGTCTTCGGCCACCTGGTGCTGCTCTTCCGCGGCGGTGGCGATTTGCGTGTTCATGTCGCGGATCACGTCCACCGACTCGCGGATCAACCCGAAGCTTTCGCGAGCGTCGTTGATCGACACCACCGTTTCCTGGGACACCTCAAGGCTGGCATGCATCTGCTTGCCCATCTGGTGTGTGCGGCGCGCCAGGTTACCCAGCAGCCCGTCGATTTCGCCGGTGGAGTCCGACGTGCGTTTGGCCAACGCGCGCACCTCGTCCGCCACCACCGCAAAACCACGGCCCTGCTCACCCGCCCGCGCGGCTTCGATGGCGGCGTTCAGCGCCAACAGGTTGGTCTGTTCGGCGATGGAGCGGATGGTGCCGAGGATCGACTGGATGTCGTTGCTGTCTTTTTCCAGTTGCTCCATGGCCTGGGCGGAGTGGCCGATTTCTTCGCTCAGGCGCCCCACGCTGTTCACCGCCGCGTCGATCTGTTGCTGCCCGGTATGGGCCTGGCGCTGGCCGTTGTCGGCCGAGTCGGCGGCCTGGCTGCAGGAACGCGCGACTTCGTTGGAAGTGGCGACCATTTCATGAAACGCGGTGGAGACCATGTCCACCGCTTCGCGCTGGCGCGAGGCGACTTCGGCCATTTCCACCGAGACTTCAGTGGCACTGCCAGAGCTGCTGTGGATCTGCCCGGCGGCCTGGCCGATGCGTTGAATCAGCGTGCGGATCGCTTCGAGGAACTGGTTGAACCAGCCGGCCAGTTGCGCCGTCTCGTCGCGGCCCTTGATCGCCAGGCGCGCGGTCAGGTCACCTTCGCCTTGGGCGATACCTTCCAGGCCACTGGCCACGCCGCGAATCGGCTTGACGATCAGCCCGGCAAACCAGGCCCCGACCCCGGCAAACAGCGCCGCGCACACCAGCGCGATGGCTGCGATCAGCCAGGTCAGGCGCGCCGCGCCGGCCATCACTTCACTTTCGCGCATCACCCCGACAAATCGCCAGCCCAATGCCTTGGATGGCCAGACAAGCGCCATGTAGCGCTCCCCCGCCAGCTCGACCTGGACCAAACCCTGGCCGGCCTCGCTCAACTGCCGGTAGCCCTCGCCCAACTCGCCCAGCGCCTTGAAGTTATGGGACGGGTCATTCGGGTCGACCAGTACGGTATTGTCGGCCTCCATCAGCATCAGGTAGCCGCTCTCGCCCAACTTGATCTGCTTGACCAGGTCGGTCAGTTGCTTGAGCGATACGTCGATATTCACCACCCCACCCGGCTTGCCCTGGCGGCTGTTGAAACTTTGCACGGTGCTGACCAGCACCACATCGTCGGCGGCCCAGTAGTAGGCCTGGGTGCGCAGGGTCTTGCCCGGCTGCGCCATCGCGGTTTTGTACCAGGGACGCGTGCGCGGGTCGTAGCTGGCGAGCTGGGGGTCGCCGGGCCAGAACACATAACCACCGTCTTCGGTGCCCAAGGACAGATAGGTATAGGCCGAATGACTCTTGGCCAAGCCTTCGAACAGTTTGAACACCTGCTCGTCACGCACGCCGGGGGCGACGCGCGCAGCATCGGCGGCCAGGTAGCGTTTCACATCGCCATCAATGCCCTGCAACTGCGGGTGCGCTGCCAGGTAGGCGACGTTCTGGCTGATGCCCTCGAAAAACAGCTGCATGGCGTTGTCGACCTGGCGGATCTCGCGCTCGCTGCCGTCGATAAAGCCATCCCGTGCTTCATGACGCACGTTGAGGATGATCATCACAGCCACCAGAATCACCGGCAGGCTGGCGATCACCGTAAAGGCCAGGATCAATTTTTGTTTTATGTTCATCTAGCTCGCCTTCCTTGTGAGGTGAGAGTGCGACCGTTGGAGAGAAAAGTTTTGCGGATATTCCGTATTATGGTATACCAACAATCAATCCGCCGAACAGCCGTCATCACTGGCAGGCTTCACAAGGGCGTGAGCATTCAAGGGCCCGCAGTCGACAGGCCGATCACAATAGATCCGAGGTAAGCGTCATGAAGTTTTCCCTGTTCGTACACATGGAGCGCTGGGATGAAAGCATCAGCCACCGCCAGCTGTTCGAAGACTTGACCGAACTGACCCTGATGGCCGAAGCCGGTGGTTTCAGCACCGTATGGATTGGCGAGCACCACGCCATGGAATACACCATCTCGCCCAGCCCGATGCCGTTGCTGGCTTACCTCGCGGCCAAGACCACCACCATTCACCTGGGCGCCGGCACCATCATCGCGCCGTTCTGGCACCCGCTGCGGGTGGCGGGTGAATGCGCCTTGCTCGACGTGATCAGTAACGGGCGCATGGAAGTCGGCCTGGCCCGTGGCGCTTACCAGGTGGAATTCGACCGCATGGCCGGTGGCATGCCCGCCTCCAGCGGTGGCCAGGCCCTGCGCGAAATGGTGCCGGTAGTGCGCGCGCTGTGGCAGGGCGACTACGCCCATGATGGCGACCTCTGGAAGTTCCCCACCTCCACCAGCGTGCCCAAACCGATCCAAAAGCCCAACCCGCCGATGTGGATCGCCGCCCGCGACCCGGACTCACACAACTTCGCAGTGGCCAACGGCTGCAACGTGATGGTCACGCCGCTGATGAAAGGCGATGAAGAGGTGCTCGACCTGAAGAACAAATTCCAGGCCGCCCTGGACAACAACCCGGCGGTGCCGCGCCCGCAATTGATGGTGCTGCGCCACACCCACGTACACGCCGCCGACGATCCAGAGGGCTGGAAAGTCGGGGCCAAGGCGATCTCCAAGTTCTATCGCACCTTCGATGCCTGGTTCGGCAACAAAGAGGTGCCGGTCAACGGCTTCCTGGCGCCAAGCCCGGAGGAAAAATTCGCCGCCCGCCCCGAGTTCGAACTGGACAGCCTGCACAAGACCGCGATGATCGGCACCGCCGAAGAGATCATCCCGCGCATCAAGTACTACCAGGAATTGGGCGTGGATGAGTTCAGCTTCTGGTGCGACAACAGCTTGCCCCACGCCGAGAAGAAGAAATCCCTGGCGCTGTTTATCGAGCAGGTCGTGCCAGCGTTTCGTTGATTGATATGAGCCGTAGGCCGGTGGGGATGTTCCGCCACGCCTACGGCTGCTTTGCCAACTGATACACCGCCCCCAACCAGACGCCCCCCGAAAGCCGAACAGGTCCGCACCGGGAGCGGCCTGCCGCGCCGCGATCGCCCAATCCTCTTGAATACTTGCCTGATCCTCCGACTTATCGGCGCTTTGATAGATAGCCCTTGCCCCCTGGTCTAGAGTTCGACAATGAGCGCCTGTCGCTCGCATAAGAAAAAAGCCCCACCGACCGAAGATCAGCCGATGAGCCACGGAGCCATGCATCATGGAGCTACGAATCAACCAAAAGTCCTATCAGGTCGATGCCGACGCCGACACGCCATTGCTGTGGGTCATCCGTGATGACCTTGGGCTGACCGGTACCAAGTACGGCTGCGGCCTGGCGCAATGCGGCGCCTGCTCGGTGCTGGTGGACGGCAACGTGGTGCGTTCCTGCGTCACGCCGGTGGCGGGTGTGGTCGGTCGCGAGATCACCACCATCGAGGCCATCGAGGCCGATGCGGTGGGCCAGCGGGTGGTCGCCGCCTGGGTCGAGCATCAAGTGGCGCAATGCGGTTACTGCCAGTCCGGGCAGGTGATGGCCGCCACCGCGCTGCTCAAGCACACCCCCGCGCCGAGTGATGCGCAGATCGAAGCGGCGATGGTCAACCTGTGCCGCTGCGGCACCTATAACGCCATTCGTACCGCGGTGCATGACCTGGCCAAGCAGGAGAATGCCTGATGAACACGCGCTACGAGCTACCCGACCTGTCGCTGAGCGAGCCCATCAACCTGTCGCGCCGGCGCTTTCTAGCCAGCACGGCCGTGGGCGCGCTGGTCATCGGATTCGGCTTGCCGCTGGGCTCGGCCCGGGTGCAGGCCGCCGCCACGGCGGAACGCGGCACCCAGGTGCCGGCGTTCCTGGAGATCCGCCCGGACGGCAGCGTGCGCCTGCTCAGCCCCTTCATGGAAGGTGGCCAAGGCACCCATACCGCGATGGCGCAGATTGTCGGCGAAGAGCTGGACGCCGACCCCGCCACGTTCATCGTCGAAGCCGCGCCGCCCGGTGAAGCGTATGTGGTGATGGAAAACGGCATGCGCATTACCGGCGGCAGCATGTCGGTGCGCATGAGTTACCCGACCATGCGCCGCCTCGGCGCCCTGGCCCGCGCCATGCTGTTGCAGGCCGGCGCCGAGCAGTTGGGCGTACCGCTGGCCGAGCTGACCACCCAGCCGGGCCGTGTGGTTCATGCCGCGTCCGGCCGCTCACTGGGCTACGGCGAGCTGGCCAGTCGCGCGCTGGACATGCCGGTGCCCGACCCGGCCAGCATCACCCTGCGCGACCCGAGCCAGTTCCGCTGGATCGGCAAGCCGGTCAAGCGCCTGGATGCTTATGACAAATCCACCGGCAAGGCGCAATACAGCATCGACATGAAGGTCGACGGCATGCTCCACGCCGCCGTGCAGCACGCGCCGCGCCTGGGCATGAGCGTGGGCGGCCTGCGCAACCAGGCCCAGGTCGAAGCCATGAAAGGCGTGCACTCGGTGCATCAACTGCCTGGGGCGGTCGCCGTCGTGGCCGAACGCTGGTGGCACGCCAAGCGCGCCGTCGAGGCGATCCAGGTCGACTGGCAGGAAGCTGCCGCCGATGCCAGCGTGCGCGTGATGCCGGCGAATTTTTCCAGCGACACGTACCGTGATTTTCTTGCGGCCCAACAAGGCCCGGCCCGCGACGACGAAAACCAAGGCGACGTCGCCGCCGCCCTGGCAAGCGCCAAGACCCAGGTCGAAGCCACCTACCACAATCAATACGTCAACCACGCTCAGTTGGAGCCGCCGTCGGCCTTGGCACGCTTCAACCCCGACGGCACGCTGGACATCTGGCTGCCCAACCAGGCGCCCGACCTGTTCCGCGCCGATATCGCCAAGCGCGCCGGTCTCGACCCGTCCAAAATCAACCTGCACTCGCCCCTGCTGGGCGGCTTTTTCGGCCGCCATTTCCTGTATGACTCGGCCAGCCCGTACCCGCAGGCCATCGCCCTGGCCAAGGCGGTGGGCCGTCCGATCAAGTTGATCTGGAGCCGCGAGGAAGAGTTTCTGCGCGATGTGCTGCGCCCGGTGGCGGTGGTCAAGTTCCGCGCCGCGCTGGACGCCGAAGGCTTGCCCGTGGCAATCGAGGCAGTCAGCGCCACCGAAGGCCCCACCGAAGCCATCGCCGGCAAACAGGGCGAAAAGCTCGACCCCACGGCCCTTGAAGGGCTGTCGGGCAAGAGCTACGCCATCCCCAACAAACGCATCGCGCAGATCTACGTCAAGGGCCCGGCCATGCTCGGCTATTGGCGCTCGGTGGGCAATTCGCTCAACGACTTCTTCTACGAAGCGTTCCTCGATGAACTGGCGGACAAAGGCGGCCGCGATCCCTTTGAGCTGCGCCTGCACCTGCTGCGCGACAACCCACGGCTGACCACCTTGCTCAACGCGGTGGGCGAGCTGTCCGGTGGCTGGAAGCGTGGCCCCTACACCGCCGAGGATGGCACCCGACGCGCGCGCGGCGTGGCCATGGCTTCGCCGTTTGGCTCCCACGCCGCAGTGATCGCCGAAGTGTCGATCGACAAGGGCCAGGTCAAGGTGCACCAGATCTGGGAAGCCATCGATCCGGGCAGCATCGTCAACCCGGCGATCATTGAGGCCCAGGTCAATGGCGCCGTGGCGTTGGGCCTGTCGCAAACCTTGCTGGAGGAAGCGGTGTACGTGGACGGCAAGCCACGTGCGCGCAACTACGACCTGTACCCGATCCTGCCGCCTTCGCGCATGGCCCAGGTGCACGTCAAGATCGTCGAAAGTGGCGAAAAGATGGGCGGTATCGGCGAACCACCGCTGCCTGCCGTGGCGCCGGCGGTGGCCAATGCGGTCGCGCAGCTGACTGGCCAGCGCATCCGCAGCCTGCCATTGAGCCGATACACCTTCAGCTAACCGACAAGGAACGCCCATGAACAACCGCCGATTCGCAAGAACCGTAGGCTGGCTCGCGCTGGCCGGCCTGGTCGCCGCCGCGCTGCTGGCCTGGTATGTCAACCGTCAGCCCGCTTCACCCTTCGCACAGGAAGCGGCCGCCAGTAACGAGCCGGCCCTGATCAGCCGTGGCGAGTACGTCGCCCGCCTCAGCGACTGCGTGGCCTGCCACAGCCTGCCGGGCAAGGCGCCGTTTGCCGGCGGCCTGGAGATGGCCACGCCGCTGGGAGCTATCCACGCCACCAACATCACCCCCGACCAGGGCACCGGCATCGGCGCCTACAGCCTGGCCGACTTCGACCGCGCGGTGCGCCACGGCGTAGCGCCAGGTGGTCGACGCCTCTACCCGGCCATGCCCTACCCGTCCTATGCCAAGCTCAGCGACGACGACGTGCGTGCGCTGTACGCGTTTTTCATGCATGGCGTGCAACCGGCCAAGCAGCCGAATATCCCCAGCGATATTCCCTGGCCGCTGAATATGCGCTGGCCCATCGCGTTGTGGAACGGCCTGTTCGCGCCGACCGCCACCTACGCGGCCAAGCCCAGCCAGGACGCGCTGTGGAACCGCGGCGCCTACATCGTCCAGGGGCCGGGCCACTGCGGCAGCTGCCACACGCCGCGCGGCCTGGCTTTCAACGAGAAGGCCCTCGACGAATCCGGCGCGCCGTTCCTCGCCGGCGCCCTGCTCGACGGTTGGTACGCCCCCAGCCTGCGCCAGGACCCCAACACCGGGCTGGGGCGCTGGAGCGAACCGGAGATCGTGCAGTTCCTTAAGAGCGGGCGTAATCAACACGCGGTGGTCTACGGTTCGATGACCGAAGCCTTCAACAACTCCACCCAGTTCATGGCTGACGACGACCTGGCGGCCATCGCGCGCTACCTCAAGTCACTGCCCGGCGACCCGCAGCGCGACGGCACACCCTGGCACTACGTGACCGCCGAAGCGCGCCCGGACTCCCCCGGCGCACACACCTATGCGACCCGCTGCGCCTCTTGCCACGGCCTTGACGGCAAGGGCCAACCCGAGTGGATGCCACCGCTGGCCGGCGCCACCTCGGCACTGGCCAAGGAAGACGCCTCGGCGATCAACATCACCCTCAACGGCTCGCAACGCATCGTCGCCGCCGGGGTGCCGGACGCGTACCGCATGCCGGCCTTCCGCGAGCAACTGACCGACGCGCAAATCGCCGAGGTCCTGAGTTTCGTGCGCAGCAGTTGGGGCAACAGCGGTGGCGCGGTCGATGCGAAGGCGGTGGCCAAGCTGCGCGGGCATACAGATCCGGCCAGCAGCAGCCCGATTATTCTGCATATGCGCTGAAAGGCGTATTCCGGCGATCGCCCCGGCACACAGACCTGTTGTGGCGAGCGGGCTTGTTGTGGTGAAAGGGCTTGCTGTGGTGAGAGGGCTTGTTGTGGCGAGCGGGCTTGCCCCGCGTTGGGCTGCGCAGCAGCCCCAAA
>NZ_JBMDIS010000155.1:0-7706 GCF_057808775.1 Pseudomonas sp. FG86
AATGTGTCAACCATGTCCCCGCACATGTGTCCACCATGTGTCCGGTCCATACAGGGCTCTTTTCCAAAAGTGACCCGCTGTAAGAGCGGAACCGCCAGCCGCCATTACCGCAGCAACGGATATGCCCCCCAACCCGCAAGTAGCCGTTAACGCTGCAACGGATACATACCCCAATCCCCCTACCAAACCAACCCCAACACCTGCCGATACCGCTCCACCCCCTGCGCCGTCTGCCGCACCAGACTCACCTCCAACCCCAACGGATCCTCCCGCCGATTCCCACTCAACTGCCGCCACCCCTTATCCGCCTCCCACACCCGCACCTGCAGATCACTGACCCCCGTCAACACCACCACCCCATCCTTCGCCGCCGGCAACGGAAAGCGATCCCGCGCCGGCGCGACCGCGCGGTACAGGTTGTCGCCCTTGAGCCACCAACGCACCCGTTGCAACCCATCCCCCGCGACCGGCGCACTGCGGATTACATCCAACCGAAACCCCTTGCTGTCGGAACTGCGCACCGTCACCGCCGCCAACCCGTCCGATGGGGCCGCGCGGTCTTTCGGCGGGTTCAGTTCCACACTGGCGCGCAGGCTGACGTCGCGCTGCAACTGGTTCAACGCCCGCAACACCGCCTCGGTCTGTTCCGTGCTCGCCTGCAAGTGCTGATCGGCCCGGTTAACGCTGTCGAGCCCCCGCCAGGCGATCAGGCTGACCAGCGCCATAAGCATGATCGCCACCATCACCTCGATCAGCGTAAAACCCTTCTGCGATGGGCTCATGGCTGGCTCACCACGCGCATCAAGCCGGCAGCATCGCGTTGCAGGCTGAGACGGTGTTGCCCGTCAGACAGCACCACACGCACGGGCGGGTTGATCCATTCGGCGTTGAGCACCAGGGTTTGCCGCGGCTCGATGTTGATTTGCATCGGGGTGCTCTCCCACAGGCGCGGGCGCAGTTGGGCGTCGCCCTGGAAGGCTTCCACGCCCAGGCCGTCCTCGCTGGGGCGGTTGAAGCGAAAGCCCTTGGCGTCGGCGCGCCAGGTGATCGGGCGGCCGTCGGCGCGGGCTTCGGCCTGGGCCACTTGCAGCAGTTGGCTCAGGCGTTCGGCGTCTTTGCGCAGCAGCTGCAGCGGGTCGGGCTTGATGGTCAGGCTGATGGCGGCGCTGGCGATGCCGATGATCACCAGCACCACCATCAGTTCGATCAGGGTAAAGCCATGCTGTTTCATGGTGGCGTACCTGGAAAGCTGGCGAGGTTATGAAATAAAAACGTGCGAATTGGCCTGTAGGCTGGTGCCATGGACAAACAGGAGGTCCTTCCCATGGCATTTGCCCTTCGTTTTTCACCGGCCCATGGCGTACAGGCCCTGGGCGTGCTGGCGGCGTTGGCCGGCGTTGCGGTATGGACGCCGCTGCTGCTCACCTCGGCCGAATCCCATACGCCCCAGGTTGCGCCCCAGGCGTTGGCGACGCGCAGTGATAACCCCGCGCTGCAATGGTTCTCCACGGTGCCGGCGGCGGTGCAGGTCAAGGTTTCGGGGGTGCTGGCCGGGGCACGTGGTGCGGTGGCGATCCTCAGCCTCAACGAGGGCCCGCCGCGCAGCTTTTTACTCGGCGAGCACCTCAGCCCCGGCGTGCGCTTGACGGCCATCGCGGGTGACAGCGTCGAGATCGAGCGCGCGGGCGAGAAGGTGCGCGTGCCCCTCGACACATTGCCGCAGGCGCCGGCCTTGCCACGGTTCACTCGGCCTTGACCTGCGGCCTGGCCAGCGAAGTCTCCAGGCGGGCCAGGGGTGGTGCGTCGCGGCTGGCGTCCAGCACTTGCACATTGACCTGCAACAGCCTGTTATCGGGGCCGATGCTGATGGTTTGTTCGCAGCGCAGTTTCAAGCGCCCCTGATCACACGTGAACGTCCTCTTGCCGGGGCTCGCACGCCCCTCCAGGCGCAATTCCGCCAGGCGACTGTGTGCCGCCAGCAACGCCATGGACTTGTCGCGCAGCAGGCCGTTGCTCTGGGTCATCAGCCCGGCCACGCGCACGGCGGCGGCCATGGCCACGGCGATGATCGCCAGCGCCACCAGCACTTCTATCAAGGTAAAACCTTGCGCGTTGCGACGGCCGTACATGGCGCTCTCAAAGCCGGGAAACAGGCCCGCAGACTAGCGCCGCGAGTTGACCGATTGGCGACCGAAGCTCCCGAGGATTTTCAATACGACTGACATGTGTTCTTGCAACACTGCGCCACGAAACGCACTCAAGCCAAGGAATGTCGAGATGGATATCGCGCGCCTAACATCCCCCACGCCAGGCCCTCGCGGGCAACGTGGCTTTACCCTGATCGAGATCATGGTGGTGGTGGTCATCCTCGGGATCCTCGCGGCCATGGTGGTACCCAAGGTGCTCGACCGCCCGGACCAGGCGCGGGCTACCGCCGCGAAACAGGACATCGCCGGGTTGATGCAGGCGCTGAAACTCTATCGCCTCGACCACGGCACTTACCCCACCATGAACCAGGGTCTCAAGGTGCTGGTGGAACGCCCGGCCGATGCGAAGAACAGCAACTGGCGCGCCTACCTCGACCGCCTGCCCAACGACCCGTGGGGCCACCCTTATCACTACCTCAATCCGGGCGCCAACGGTGAGGTCGATGTGTTCTCCCTGGGCGCCGACGGCCAACCGGATGGCGAAGGCGTCAATGCCGATATCGGCTCCTGGCAGTTGTAAGGCGCGCCATGAAACGGTATTCGTCCGCAGCGGCGAAGCAGCGCGGCATGGCGATTATCAGCGCCTTGCTGATCGCCGCGGTGGTGGCGGTGATCGCTGGCGGCATGCTCACGCGCCAGACCGTCTTTACCCGCGGCCTGGAAGCCGAACAGTTGCGTGTGCAGGGCCAATGGCTGTTGCAGGGTGGCCTGGAACGCAGCCGTCAGCTGCTCTGGGTGGCGCGCCAGAAGGATGTGCTGACGCGCCTTGACCAGCCCTGGGTGCGTGTCCAGGAAGGCGTGTTCGAGGGGCGGATCGACGATGAACAGGGCAAGTTCAACCTGCGCAACCTGGTTAACCGCGAACAGCTCGACGCCGAGCAATTGCACAGCTTCGAGCGCCTGTGCCGCACCCTTGGCGTGGACCCGGCCGTCAGCCGCCGCATCAGCCAACGGGTGATCGCTTCCTACGCACAAAAGGGGTTGCCCGCCAAATACCCGATGCTGCGCAGCCTCGACGACCTGAGTGGCCTCGAAGGCCTGACCCCCGAGGTGTTGCAGCGCTTGCAGGCCTACATCAGCGTGCTGCCTGGCAATACCTGGGTCAACGGCAACACCGCCAGCGCCGAAGTGCTCAGCGCGGTGGTGCCGCAGCTCAGCCTGTCCCAGGCCCATGGGCTGGTGGCCGAGCGTGACAATGGCCATTGGTTTATCAACCGTGGGGATTTCGTCAACCGTCTGCACTTGCCCCAGGTGGCGGTGGATTCGGTGCAAGTGGGCATTACCAGCGAGTGGTTTCGCCTGCAGGGCCAGGCGCGGCGCGAGCGCCGTCGAGTGACGATCGATGCGTTGTTGCATCGCCCCGAAGACCGTGAACCCAAGGTGATCTGGTCGCGGGTGGGCGTATGAAACGCTTGCGCATTGGCTTGCCGCCGCTGGACCAGGTCAACGCTGAAAGCCGGGTGAAATTTGCCTGGTTCGACCGCGGCGTGGTGGTGTCCGAAGGGCATGAAAGCCTGGCGCAATTGGGCAAGAGCCGGCAGGCCGTGGACTGTTTTCTGCACCCGCGTGACAGCCTGCTCACCAGCCTTGAGCTGCCGCCATTACCTGCTGCAAAAACCCATGCGGCGGTGACCTGTGCGGCGCAGGCGTTGATCCTCGGCGCGTTGGACCAGATGCACGTGGCCCACGGCCCGCGCGACAGCCAGGGGCGCGTCCAGGTGGGCTGGGTGCCCAAGGCCGGCCTGGAACAGCTGGCCCAGGTACTGGCGCAGGTCCAGCTCAAGCTGCGTGGCCTGTACCCGGCGCCCTATGCCTTGCCGGTGGGCGCTGCGGCGTTGGACGACGGGTATCTGTTGACCCGCGATAGCCTGCAACAAGGGACGGTTCATCCGTTGGGATTGCAGGCGCTCGATCTGCCGCTGGTGGACGCCACCCAACGTTGGAATGGCGCGGTGCCCGGTTGGGGCCTGCACGGCCACCTCAATCAAACGGCCAGCGGTGGTTGGGGCAGGGCGCTGGCCTGTGTCGCCCTGGCCACCGCCATCTGGACCCTCGGCCTGAACCTCTACGCGGCGCGCCAAGTGGACGAAGGCCAACGGCTCAAGGCCTTGATGAGCCAGCAGGTACGCCAGGCATTCCCCGAATTGCCGGTGGTGCTCAACCCCTTGCAGCAGGCCCGCCAACAGCTGGCCGCGCGGCAAACCGGCGCGGCGGCCGACCCTGGCCAGCGCTTTACCAGCCTGTTGCAGATCGGCGGCAGCAACTTGCCGTTCATGGTGGGCAGCGTCGACAGCCTGGTTTTCGAACAAGGGCGCTTGCACCTTGGGTTGCTGGCCGACACTCACAGCCCGACGCTGCCAGGCGAGGCGCAGGCCGCGTTGGCCCAGGCCGGTTTTACCGCGACCCGCGATGACCACGGCTGGACCCTTGGCCTGGCGCAACCGGCAGAGCAAGCGGGAGCCAGCGATGAATAAGTGGCGCCGTCTGCGTAGCCAGGCCCAGGGCTTCTGGCGCGGCCTGGCCCTGCGTGAACAACGCCTGCTCAGCGGCGCCAGCCTGGTCCTGGCGGGCATGCTGACCTGGCTGGTGCTGGTGCAGCCTGCGTTGAAGAAGATCGACTACTGGCAGGCCGAAACCCCGAAATTGCGCGCCCAAGCCGCCGCCTTGCAAGTGCTGTTACAGGGCGTCGCGGCGCCTCGGCACGCCGACGAAAGCGCACTGCGCCAGGCCCTGGACAGCGCCGGCCTGCAAGGCCGCTATCAGTTGCAGGCCCTGGAAACCGGTGGCTGGCGCCTGACCTTCGACAACGCCCCGGCCGATGCCGTGGTGGACTGGTTGCTGGGCAACCCCCGTGCATTTTCCCTGGAGGTGTCCGAGGCGCGCTTACAGCGTAGCGCGGACGCCGTCGACAACTCGGCCGGCACTGTGTCCGGGACCGTTCGCATGGATCAGGCGCTTGGCGCTAAGGAAGCTTCATGAAGTGGTCAGTCCCCAACCCCGCGCCTTTTCGAAAGGTCGCGCCGCTGCTGTTACTGGCCTTGAGCGCGTGCAGCCATAACCCGCCGCCCGACACGCCGTTGCTGGTGGACAGCGAGCTTGGCCAGCCCTTGGCCGACACCCGGCGCAGCGGCGAAACCATGCTCGATCGCCAGCGCGAACCGGCGCCCACGCCGCGCGTCCAGCACCCGCTGACCAACAGTGCCCGTGCTCATGCCCCGACCACCGTCAAGGCGCGCAACCCGCTGGGCGATCAGCCGGTGCAACTGAATTTCGTCGACGCCGATATCCAGGCCGTGGTGCGTGCGCTGTCCCGTGCCACCGGTCAGCAATTCCTGGTCGACCCACGGGTTAAAGGCAACCTGACCCTGGTCAGCGAAGGCCAGGTGCCGGCGCATCAAGCCTATGACATGCTGTTGGCGGCGTTGCGCATGCAGGGGTTCAGCGTGGTCGACGTCGGCGGTGTGGCCCAGGTGGTGCCCGAGGCCGATGCCAAGTTGCTCGGCGGGCCGATCTACAGCGCCGGCAGCAGCGGCATGCAGACGCGGACCTTTCGCCTGCAATATGAAAACGCGGTAAACCTGATCCCAGTGCTGCGCCCCATCGTGTCGCCGAACAACCCGATCAACGCCTACCCCGGCAACAACAGCATCGTCATCACCGACTACGCGGAAAACCTCGCGCGGGTGGCGCAGATCATCGACGGCATCGACACCCCCGGCGCCATCGACACCGACGTGGTGAGGGTGCAGAACGGCATTGCCGTGGACATCGCCGCCATGGTCAGCGAACTGCTGGATACCCAGGGCGCCGACCAGACCCAGAAGATCAACGTGGTCGGCGACCCACGCTCCAACTCGATCATCATTCGCGCCGGCAGCCCCGAGCGCACCGAGCTGGCGCGCAACCTGATCTACAAGCTCGACAACGCCCAGAGCAACCCGAGCAATATGCACGTGGTGTACCTGCGCAACGCCCAGGCGGGCAAGCTGGCGCAGTCGCTGCGCGGCTTGCTCACCGGCGAGAGCGAGTCGGGTGTCAGCGAGGAAGCGCGGGGCAAGCTCAGCGCCATGGGCGGCACTGGCCAGACGACCCAGGGCAACACCACCACGCAGAACAGCAGCGGCACGCCCACCGGCAGCGGCGTACCGTCCGCGTATGGCCAGACCGGCACCACCGGCACCAGCGCCAACGGCAGCACCGCCAGCGATCAGAACACCGCGTTCAGCGCCGGCGGCGCGACCATCCAGGCTGATGCCACCACCAACACGTTGCTGATCTCCGCGCCCGACCCGCTGTACCGCAACCTGCGCGAAGTGATCGACATGCTCGACCAGCG
This sequence comes from Pseudomonas sp. FG86, assembly GCF_057808775.1. Taxonomy (NCBI): domain Bacteria; kingdom Pseudomonadati; phylum Pseudomonadota; class Gammaproteobacteria; order Pseudomonadales; family Pseudomonadaceae; genus Pseudomonas; species Pseudomonas sp. FG86. Next base: position 6,544 of record NZ_JBMDIS010000155.1, read on the forward strand.
CCGCGCCCAGGTGGTGATCGAAAGCCTGATCGTCGAAGTCGGCGAAGACGACGCCAGTGAATTTGGCGTGCAATGGCAGGCCGGCAACCTGGCGGGCAAGGGCGGCTTCGGCGGCGTCAACCTGGGCGGCAGCGGGGTCAATGGCACACCCACCAGCAAGACCAGCATCGACGTATTGCCCAAGGGCCTGAATATCGGCCTGGTCAATGGCACCGTGGACATCCCCGGCATTGGCAAAGTGCTCGACCTCAAGGTGCTGGCCCGGGCGTTGAAGAGCAAGGGCGGTACCAATGTGCTGTCGACGCCGAACCTGCTGACCCTGGACAACGAAGCCGCGAGCATTTTTGTCGGGCAGACCATTCCGTTCGTCACCGGTAGTTATGTGACCGGGGGCGGTGGCACCAGCAATAACCCATTCCAGACCGTGCAGCGTGAAGAAGTGGGGCTCAAGCTGAATGTGCGCCCGCAGATTTCCGAGGGCGGCACGGTGAAGCTGGATATTTACCAGGAGGTCAGCAGCGTGGATTCCCGGGCTTCGGTGGCGGCGGGCACGGTGACCAACAAGCGCGCGATCGATACCAGCATCTTGCTGGACGACGGGCAGATCATGGTGCTTGGCGGGTTGTTGCAGGATGGCTACAGCCAGAGCAATGACGCGGTGCCGTGGCTTTCGGATATTCCGGGGTTGGGGGCGTTGTTTCGCAATGAAAAGCGCAGTGTGAGCAAGACCAATTTGATGGTGTTTTTGCGGCCTTACATTATTCGTGACGGTGGGGCGGGGCGCAGTATTACGTTGAATCGGTATGAGTTTATGCGCCGGGCGCAGGGTGGGTTGCAGCCGGAGCGTAGTTGGGCGATGCCGGATGTGCAGGCGCCGCAGTTGCCTTCGGTGGAGAAGGCGATTCCTGGGGCGCAGCAACAGCAGCAGGGGCCGCGGGCGGTGATTCGGGCGGTGCCGGTTTCTGGTTCTGGGGGGAGGCCGTGAGTGTTTTGATGGTGTACATATCCGTTGCTGCGGGAGCGGTGGCTGGCGGGTTGGGGTACATATCCGTTGCTGCGGTAACGGCCACTTGCGGTTCCGCTCTTACAGCGGGTCACTTTTGGAAAGGCCTGTATGGACCGGACACATGGTTGACGGGTGTGCGGGGACATGGTGGACACTT
>NZ_JBMDIS010000156.1:0-7605 GCF_057808775.1 Pseudomonas sp. FG86
CGATATGGCGAGCATTCTCGCCTAAATGAGTGTCCGGTTTCATTAGACCACTACACACCGCTCGATGTACAGAAGTATCCAGTCCTCCTTGATGTGCAGGCGCACCGCCTTCATCAGCAACCCATGATTGATCTGATCGAAGGCTGCCTTGATATCAAACTCCACCACCCAGTCGTATCGCCAGCAGCGCTCACGCGTGATCGCCACCGCCTGCTTCGCTGATCGTCCCGGCCGGTACCCATAGGAGTCCGAGTGGAAGATCGAGTCCAGCTCCGGCTCGATGAGAAGCTTGACCACGGTTTGCGCGACACGATCACCAACCGTGGGCACTCCCAGCTTGCGCGTGCCTCCCGATGCCTTGGGAATTTCTACTTGCTTGACCGGAGGCGGGAAGTACGACCCCGACGACATCCGATTCCACAGCTTGTAGAGATTCTTAGACAGATCCCGCTCGAAATCGGCGATGGTTTCATCGTCGATGCCGGCAGCACCGCGGTTGGCCCTGACCTGCTGGTAGGCGTCCCATACCGTGCGTTTCGCTATGTCATAAGGTTTCGCCGAGCTCACGCCACTCATCCCCGGAGGTTGGCAACGCTCGTCGGCCGGATAACGCCGCCCCTTCGCTCCACCTCCATTACAGAGGCTTCATCGCTACTACGGGAAGCTCCGCCCCTCGTTCCAGCATCGGTATTCTTCCTCATGGTGTTGGCCATTTGTCATTTTCCTTCGCATCTGGAACAAGGTTCTCACGTTCCGTACCAAAGCCTGTATGAAGATCATGCCGCCTATACACCGGCTGCCATCGGGTCCGTAAGCAGGTAACGCCCCGACTTGTCCTGAAGCCAGTACTCCACCTCAGTTTCGGCAGCACCTTGGGCATAACGATGCGTCATCGGACGGTTTGCTTTCGCTCATCTTCTCCATACTCACCTGCCATCCTCAGGGATGACTTTTCCTCGGTCGCTCACCACCACACCTTTTGGATGCAGCAGCACCGGGTGGTTTGAAGTCCGCTCCTGCAAGCCGACTTCGGAAGGCCTACTTCCATCTTCGGCACAGCAGCACAGGTCATCTGACCTGTGTTCGTGACACACAATACTGGTTTCCCTTCTTGGTCTGGTGCATTTCCGGGTCGCGCTTGCCGTCCTTGTTCTTGGTCGAACTGGGCGCATTGATCAGCGTTGCATCGACGATGGTGCCCTGGCGCAGCGACAGGCCGCGGTCGCCCAGAGCCATTGATGACAGCGAGGATGCCGGCCGCCAGCTCGTGTTTCTCCAGCAAGCGGCGGAAGTTGAGAATGGTGGTTTCGTCGGGGATGCGCTCCAGGTTCAGCCCGGCAAACTGGCGCAGGATCGTGGTTTCGTACAGCGCTTCCTCCATCGCTGGATCGCTGTAGCCGAACCAGTTCTGCAGCAGATGCACACGCAGCATCGCCATCAACGGGTAGGCCGGACGGCCACCTTCACCCTTCGGATAATGTGGCTCGATCAAAGCAATCAAGCCCTTCCACGGCACCACCCGATCCATCTCGATCAGGAACAACTCCTTGCGGGTTTGCTTGCGCTTGCCAGCGTACTCGGCGTCGGCGAAGGTCATCTGCTTCATCGGGAAACTCGGTGGGTGGAATCCGGGTATTTTGCCAAAATCTGGAAGTCTTCTTCAGAGTTTCCCTAGTGTGCGCTCTCTTGCTTGGATGGCATTACGTTCTGGCCCAACGTTACTGTAGCGAATCCGCAGCAGTATCAATCAAAGCCTCCTGTATCCCGCGTGAAGAAAGACGCTACGTTGCGCCCGTTCTTCCACGGCTTCGCTTGCCGCCCCGCTACGGCAGATTCGAAGTATTCATCGAAATGTCATCCTTTAGAAACAGTGCGTTAACAAGGAATTTCTACCCTTTGCATCGCGAACCGCAATTGTGCGGCCAGCAATATTGCGAAAGGTGATCAAATGACGCCCCATCCGATACAGGACGCCGTGCTGCGGGTCGACCGGTTGAGCGTCGTCTATCCAGGCGGCGTGACAGCCCTACGCGATACCTCGATTGCATTTCGGCGTGGTGAGTTCACCGTGCTGCTTGGTCTCTCGGGCGCAGGCAAGTCGACCTTGCTCCGTAGTCTCAATCGACTCGTCACGCCCACTGGCGGCAGTGTCACCAGCGAACTCGGTGAACTCGGCAGCGGCTCGGCCTTGCGTCAGCATCGTCGGCGTACCGCCATGATCTTTCAGCACCACCAGCTAATCGAACGTCAAAGCGCACTGGCTAATGTGCTTACCGGTCGGCTGGCCTTTCACAACACGCTCCGCTCGCTGTTTCCTCTGCCGCGTGCCGATCAGGAGATTGCGCTCAGTTGCCTCGCTCGGGTCGGTCTGGCAGACAAGGCGCTAAGCCGGGTGGACAAACTGTCCGGTGGCCAGCAGCAGCGGGTAGGCATCGCGCGTGCGCTAGCGCAACAGCCGGCGATCATTCTGGCCGATGAGCCGGTAGCCAGTCTCGACCCGGCCACTTCGGTCCGTGTTCTCGGATTGCTGCGCGACATCTGCAAGGAAGACGGCATCACCGCCATCGTTTCGCTGCATCAACTCGAATATGCCCGCCGCTTCGCCGATCGCGTCGTCGGGCTGGCCGATTCTCAGATCGTTTTCGATGCCGCGCCCTCGGAACTCACCGATGCGCAGCTTGAGCGCATCTATGCAGGCCGCTCTACGACTCAGCCAGCGAATGCTCCGGCTGAACCACCTGTCATGCTCGAACCTTCACTGGAGATGTCCCGATGAAACGCTTATCCGCGCTCTTATTGACTTGCTTGCTGTCCGCTGTTTCAAGTTTGTCCGCCCTAGCGGCCGATGCCGATCCGGATGTGCTAAAGGTTGCCCTGCTGCCGGACGAAAACGCCTCCGAGCTGATCAAGCGTAACCAGCCGCTGAAGGATTATCTGGAAGAGCATCTGGACAAGAAGGTGCAGCTGATCGTAACCACCGACTATTCCTCGATGATTGAGGCGATGCGCTTTGGCCGTATCGACCTGGCGTATTTCGGTCCGCTGTCCTACGTCATGGCCAAAAGCAAAAGCGACATCGAGCCCTTCGCTGCCATGGTCATCGACGGCAAGCCGACCTATCGCTCGGTGATTATCGCCAATGTGGCGTCAGGCGTGAATGAGTATGCCGACCTTAAGGGCAAGAAGATGGCCTATGGTGACCGGGCATCGACGTCCAGCCATTTGATTCCCAAAGCCGTGCTTCTTGAGACGGCCGGTTTGACGGGTGGGCAGGACTACGAACAACATTTTGTGGGCACGCATGACGCCGTTGCCGTCAACGTGGCGAACGGCAACGCCGATGCGGGTGGGCTGTCGGAGGTAATTTTCAATCACGCAGTCGAACGTGGCCTAATCGATCCGAGCAAGGTGAAAGTACTTGGTTACAGCGGCGAATACCCCCAGTACCCCTGGGCGATGCGCTCGAACCTGAGCCCCGAGCTGAAAACCAAGGTGCGGGATGTATTCGTCGGTATCGACGATCCCGAAGTGCTGCGCAACTTCAAGGCCGAGGCCTTCGCGCCAATCACCGACGCCGACTACGATGTGATCCGCAACATGGGATCGCTGCTCGGCCTCGACTTCGCCACGATGTGAGCACCGATATGTCTACTCATTACGACGTGCAGGCGCTGCCTGCAGAGCAACGCGAGCACATCCTTCGAGGCTTCGGCCTCGGTTGGTGGCGCCAGCTGGGGCAGGTGGCGATTGTATTCGGAGTGGTGCTGTTGGCCTGCTGGTACGTGGGGCTGCTCGATGCCACCACGCTGCTGAACGGGCTGCCCTCCATCGCGACCCTGGCAGGCGAGGCCATGCCGCCAGACTTTTCGGGCTATCGAAGCTGGATTCGCCCCTTGATCGACACCTTGGCGATGAGCATCGCCGGTACGGCCATCGCAGTGGTGTTCTCGCTGGTGGTGGCCTTCGTTGCAGCGCGCAATACGGCGCCGCACCCCCTTGTGTTCGGTGTTGCCCGGGTGCTGCTCAATGCCCTGCGGTCGGTGCCGGAGCTGATCATGGGCATCATCTTCGTTGCAGCCGTAGGGTTCGGCGCCTTGCCGGGCGTGCTTGCCCTGGGTCTGCATTCGGTCGGCATGGTCGGCAAGTTCTTCGCCGAGGCCATCGAGCACGTCGACGAAGCGCCGGTGGAAGCCGCTCGGGCGGCGGGGGCTACGCCGATGCAAGTGCTGCTGCACGCGGTTTTGCCACAGGTGACGCCGCAGTTCGCCGACGTGGCGATCTACCGCTGGGAATACAACTTTCGCGCCTCCACCGTGATGGGCATGGTTGGCGCCGGCGGTATCGGCTTCGAACTCATGGGCTCGCTGCGCATCATGCAGTACCAGGAGGTTGCAGCAATCCTGCTGGTCATCCTGGCCATGGTCACGCTAGTAGACGCCTTCAGTGGCGTGCTGCGCAAACGTTTCAAATAGGACAAACCATGCTGCCGAAACTCGTTATAACTCACCGAGTACACGATGAGATCCTGCAACTGCTGGCGCCACATTGCGAGCTGATGACCAACCAGACCGACAGCACGCTGCCGCGCGAGGAAATTCTGCGCCGCTGCCGCGATGCTCAGGCGATGATGGCGTTCATGCCCGATCGGGTCGATGCAGACTTTCTTCAAGCCTGCCCTGAGCTGCGTGTAGTCGGCTGCGCGCTCAAGGGCTTCGACAATTTCGATGTGGACGCCTGTACTGCCCGCGGGGTCTGGCTGACCTTCGTGCCTGATCTGTTGACGGTCCCGACTGCCGAGCTGGCGATCGGACTGGCGGTGGGGCTGGGGCGGCATCTGCGGGCAGCAGATGCGTTCGTCCGCTCTGGCAAGTTCCAGGGCTGGCAACCACAGTTCTACGGCACGGGGCTGGATAACGCTACGGTCGGCATCCTTGGCATGGGCGCCATCGGACTGGCCATGGCTGATCGCTTGCAGGGATGGGGCGCGACCCTGCAGTACCACGAGGCGAAGGCTCTGGATACACAAACCGAGCAACGGCTCGGCCTGCGCCGGGTGGCGTGCAGCGAACTCTTCGCCAGCTCGGACTTCATCCTGCTGGCGCTTCCCTTGAATGCCGATACCCAGCATCTGGTCAACGCCGAGCTGCTTGCCCTCGTACGGCCGGGCGCTCTGCTTGTAAACCCCTGTCGTGGTTCGGTAGTGGATGAAGCCGCCGTGCTCGCGGCGCTTGAGCGAGGCCAGCTCGGCGGGTATGCGGCGGATGTATTCGAAATGGAAGACTGGGCTCGCGCGGACCGGCCGCGGCTGATCGATCCTGCGCTGCTCGCGCATCCGAATACGCTGTTCACTCCGCACATAGGGTCGGCAGTGCGCGCGGTGCGCCTGGAGATTGAACGTTGTGCAGCGCAGAACATCATCCAGGCATTGGCAGGTGCGCGCCCAATCAACGCTGCGAACCGTCTGCCCAAGGCCGAGCCTGCCGCATGTTGAATCCGGTCTGGCTGAAGAGCCTGGTAGCGATCGTTCAAACAGGCAGTTTTCAGAGCGCGGCGAGGGCGTTGGGGCTGGCCCAGCCGACGGTGTCGCAGCACTTGCAGAAGCTTGAAGAGCAGGTCGGCGTAACGCTGGTGCAGCGCAGTCGTAGCGGCTGCCAGCCTACCACACGGGCGCTGGCCTTCATGCCGCATGCGACCGCCTTGCTCGACATGCACGCCCGGGCGCTAGAAGCCCTGCATGGCAATCGTGAGCGCGTCGGGGCCAGCTCCAACATCGGCACCTACCTTCTCCTGCCATTCGTGCGCAACTATCTGACGACCGCAAATGAGAGGGGCGAGGTGGATCTGCGCATCGCCGCCAACCCGGATGTGGCCGACCAGCTACTGGCGGGCCAGCTCGACGCCGCGATCATGGAATGGTGGCTACCTCACCCCGACTTCGAACACCGCCTCTGGCGGGTCGAGCCGCTGGTGCTTATCGTCAGCCCCGACCATGCGCTGGCTGAAGCAGGGTGCATAGAACGTGATCGTCTGGTGGACCTGCCGATGCTGGGAGGTGAACCGGGTAGCGGTACCGGACGGCTTCTGACCGAATACTTTGGCGAACTGGGCGTGCCTCGCAGCGGTATGCAGCTAGGCAGCACCGAGGCAGTCAAACAAGCAGTGAGGGCGGGACTCGGCGTGTCGTTGGTGATGGCTTCCGCAGTACAAGACGAAGTTCGCAGTGGCGCGCTGGTAGCTCTTCCCATCCCGGGGCTTGAAAAGCGTCTCCAACTGATCTGGCGCAAACCTCCCGGAAATCTGCACCCGCCGGGATTTGTGCGGCACTTATTGGAGGAGGCAGATCTAGCTGGATAAGGTGATGGATGGTTGCGATCCAGCGCTTGGCTTGTCAGCCTAGGGAAACTCTGAAAAAGACTTTCTGATTTGGCAAAATACCGCGACCCCACCCACCGAGTTTCCCGATGAAGCAGATGACCTTCGCCGACGCCGAGTACGCTGGCAAGCGCAAGCAAACCCGCAAGGAGTTGTTCCTGATCGAGATGGATCGGGTGGTGCCGTGGAAGGGCTTGATTGCTTTGATCGAGCCACATTATCCGAAGGGTGAAGGTGGCCGTCCGGCCTACCCGTTGATGGCGATGCTGCGTGTGCATCTGCTGCAGAACTGGTTCGGCTACAGCGATCCAGCGATGGAGGAAGCGCTGTACGAAACCACGATCCTGCGCCAGTTTGCCGGGCTGAACCTGGAGCGCATCCCCGACGAAACCACCAGGTGTCAGTTGGTCGAGATTGGGCGAGGAAGTCATGCCGCTGATTGTGCCAGAGCAGGCGATCAGCGCAGATAAAGCGATGGGCTAATGGCCGGCGCTACAGCACTGTGATCGCACCGGCTGCACCAACCCGCTGCCAAGGTAAACCGAGCACCAAAGCCTGAAGCTGCTCGGTGTCGAGTTCAACTTCCGAGCCGCGGTGGATGCCTGGCCAGTGAAACTTGCCCTGGTTCAATCGCCGCGCGGCCAGCCAGATCCCTACACCGTCATGCACCAACACTTTCATGCGGTTGGCGCGGCGGTTGGCGAACAGATAAGCACAGTGCGGCTTCGCCGCACCGAATACCTCCACTACACGGGCCAATGCGGTCTCGGTGCCGGCGCGCATGTCCATCGGCTCAGTGGCAAGCCAGATGCTATCGATGCGGATCACGGGGCAAGCCCCCGGACAAAGCGGGCGCAGCCGTCAGGATCGGACACTGGCCATTTCACTGTGACTGACTGCTCGCCAAGCGATAGCTCAATAATCACCGATGCTGCAGTCGGCCGTTTGGGCGTAGCCCTCAATGGAACGAACGCCGGCAACGCCGCGGGTAGCTGATCTCGGTAAAGCGGTAGCCATTTTCGAATGACGTTGGCGTTGATGCCATGGCGGATGGCAACGCTGGAGACGGTCGCACCCGGTTGTAGGCATTCCTGAACGACCTGGACCTTGAACGGTTCGGGGTAAGAGCTTCGTTGGCGCATGGAAATCCTAACGTTAAGGACGAACGCGTCCGCTTAAAAATGATCTGACCCCGAAATGTTGGACATCAACATTGGGGGGTGTCATGAAAAA
>NZ_JBMDIS010000157.1:0-6825 GCF_057808775.1 Pseudomonas sp. FG86
GGTTACTTTGGGGCTCTTTTCCAAAGTGACCCGCCGTAAGGGCGGAACCGCCAGTGGCCGTTACCGCAGAAACGGATATGTACACGAAACCCCCACCCCCAAAATAACGGATATGCCCACGATCACTCCTTATCCCCCCCATAATTCATAATCGACAACAACCGAATCGGCACCCGCACCAACTCCTCCGGCCCATGAGGAATTTCCCCCTCAAACGTCAAGCTGTCCCCAGCCTCCATCCGATACAGCTGATTGCCATGCCGATAAATCAACTCCCCCTCCAGCAAATGCAAAAACTCCGTCCCCGGATGAGCAAAGGTCGGAAACTCCTCACTGGCGTCATCCATGCTCACCATGTACGCCTCGAAACTCTTCTTCGGCCCGCGCGTATGGTTGAGCAGGTGATAGGTATGCCCCTTCTCGGTCCCCCGGCGCACCACTTCCATGCCCTGGTCAGCCTTGACCAGCAAGGCGCTGCCATCCTGCTGGTCGTATTCGCTGAACAACTTCGATAACGGCAGCCCGAGCACATCGCACAGGCGGCTCAAGGTATCGAGGCTGGTGGACACCTGGGCGTTCTCAATCTTGCTCAACATGCCCTGGCTGATATCGGCAATCTTCGCCACGTCGGACAGCTTCAGGTCCTGGGCCTGGCGCTGGCGTTTGATCTGCAGCCCCAGGTATTGCTCGAGCTTGAGGCGCGGGGCGGTTTCGGTGGACATGATCATCGGCTCCTGCACGGTTTCCGTTCAGTAATATTATTTTCGCACTGGGAAAGTGCAAGGTCTGGCGCTTGAAGGCCACCCCGCTGTACGTATTCCTGCGGGGAAAAGAATTTTCCCATATATACAGCACAAAAGCGCTTTCACCGGCACATCAATCCGCCGCTCGCGAATCTGGCAAGGGTATTGCATTCCTGTTGGGAAACTAACTTTCTTTTTAGGAATAAAAAGACAGCCTAGGCCCACCCACACGGTTTTGCCTTTCGCGAGGAGTGACACGCAATGTTGCCAGCAGAAACCCAGCGCATCATCGACAAGCACGGGATCAAGTACGTGCTTGCGCAGTTTGTGGATATACACGGGGCAGCCAAGACCAAGTCGGTGCCGATCTGTGGGCTCAAGACCGTGGCCGAAGAGGGCGCGGGGTTCGCCGGGTTTGCCATCAGCGGCATGGGCATGGAGCCTCATGGCCCGGACTTCATGGCGCGCGGCGATCTCTCCACATTGACCCCGGTGCCCTGGCAGCCAGGTTATGGGCGCGTGGTGTGCGTCGGTCATGTCGACGGCCAGCCCCATCCCTACGACAGCCGCTACGTGTTGCAACAGCAGGTGCAGCGCCTGCAGGACAAGGGTTGGACGCTGAACACCGGCCTGGAACCCGAATTCAACCTGATGCGCCGCGACGAGCAGGGCAAGTTGCAACTGGTGGACCCCAGCGACAACCTCGACAAGCCTTGCTACGACTACAAGGGCCTGTCCCGTTCGCGGGTGTTCCTCGAGCGCCTGACCGAAGCCTTGCAGGCGGTGGATTTCGAGGTCTATCAAATCGACCACGAAGACGCCAACGGCCAGTTCGAGATCAACTACACCTACAGCGACGCCCTGACCTCGGCCGACCGTTTCACCTTCTTCCGCATGGCCGCCGGCGAGATCGCCAATGACCTGGGCATGATCTGTTCGTTCATGCCCAAGCCCGACCCGAAACGCGCCGGCAACGGCATGCATTTTCACCTGTCGATCAGCAGCGCCGAGAACAAAAACCTGTTCCATGACGCCAGCGATCCGAGCGGCATGGGCCTGTCGAAGCTCGCCTATCACTTCGCCGCCGGTTTGCTCGCCCATGGCCCGGCGCTGTGTGCGTTCGCCGCGCCCACGGTCAACTCGTACAAGCGCCTGGTGGTCGGCAACTCGTTGTCCGGCGCCACCTGGGCCCCGGCCTTTATTGCCTTTGGCGCCAACAACCGCTCGGCCATGGTGCGCGTGCCGTATGGCCGCCTGGAGTTCCGCCTGCCGGATGCCGGTTGCAACCCTTACCTGGTCAGCGCCGCGATCATCGCCGCGGGCCTGGACGGTATCGATCGCCAGTTGGAAATCGACCACGTCTGCAACGAAAACCTCTACAGCCTGAGCCTTGAGCAGATCGCTGAACGCGGCATCAAGACCCTGCCGCAATCCCTCAAGGAAGCCTGTGACGCGCTGGAAGCCGACGCGCTGTTCGCCGAAGTGCTTGGCCCGCAGATCGTGGGCGAGTTCATCAAGCTCAAGCGCATGGAGTGGGTGGAGTACAGCCGCCATGTGAGCGACTGGGAAATCCAGCGCTATACCGAATTTTTCTGACACCGTGTGACGGAGACTTGTTATGTGTGGAATCGTAGGCCTGTACCTGAAGAATCCGCGGCTGGAACCCCAGCTCGGCCAGCTGTTTGAACCCATGCTGCAAGCCATGACCGACCGTGGCCCGGACAGCGCCGGTTTTGCCATCTACGGCGATGAAGTCGCCGATGGCTGGGTCAAGCTGACCCTGCAAGCCACCACCGAAGCCTTCGATTGGAAAGGCTTGATGGGCGAGCTGGAAGGGCGCCTCGGCTGTTCCCTGGACTGGTTCCAGAACGCCAGCGCCGCCGTGTTGAAGATCCACGCCGACGAAGCCCCGGTGCGCCAGGCCCTGGCCGAACTGGCGCCGAGCGTACGCATCATGAGCGCCGGGCAGAGCATCGAGATCCTCAAGGGCATGGGCCTGCCCGAGGAGATTTCCCAGCGCTTCGGCCTGGCGAGCATGCAGGGCAGCCACATCATCGGCCACACGCGCATGGCCACCGAAAGTGCGGTGACCATGGAAGGCAGCCACCCGTTTTCCACCGGCGCCGACCTGTGCCTGGTGCACAACGGCTCGCTGTCCAACCACTTCCGCCTGCGCCAGGAACTCAAGCGCGAAGGTATCCATTTTGAAACCGACAACGACACCGAAGTCGCCGCCGGCTACCTGACCTGGCGCCTGCAACAGGGCGATTCGCTCAAAGAGGCGCTGGACCATTCCCTGGAAGACCTCGACGGCTTCTTCACCTTCGCCATCGGCACGCGCAACGGTTTTGCGGTGATCCGCGACCCGATTGCGTGCAAGCCGGCGATCCTCGCCGAGACCGACGACTACGTCGCCATGGCCTCCGAGTACCAGGCGCTGTCTAGCCTGCCAGGCATCGAGAACGCGCGGATCTGGGAGCCGGCACCGGCCACGTTGTACATCTGGGAACGCCAGTCGGCTTAAGGAGCGCACACATGAAAACCATCGATCTTTCCACCGCCACCGTGCGTGACCTCAACCAGGCGCTGCACGCCCAGGCCATCGACAACGAATGGCGCGTGATCCATTCCAACGGCAAGCACAACCTCGCGGTGGGCGTGAACCAAGCCGTGTCCATCGATATCGAGGGCCACGCCGGCTACTACTGCGCGGGCATGAACCAGCAGGCTTCGATCACCGTGCACGGCAATGTCGGCGTGGGCTGCGCCGAGAACATGATGTCCGGCTCGGTACGGGTCAAGGGCAGCGCCTCTCAGGCGGCCGGGGCCACGGCCCATGGCGGTTTGCTGGTGATCGAGGGCGACGCGGGCGCGCGTTGCGGGATTTCCATGAAGGGTATCGACATCGTCGTCGGCGGCAGCATCGGCCACATGAGCTGCTTCATGGGCCAGGCCGGGCGTCTGGTGGTGTGTGGCGATGCCGGCGATGCGCTGGGCGATTCGCTGTACGAAACCCACATCTACGTCAAAGGCACGGTGGAGTCCCTGGGCTCGGACTGCGTCGAAAAAGAGATGCGCAGCGAGCACCTCAAGGAGCTGCAAGAGCTGCTCGACCGCGCGGGTTTCGCCCACCAGGCGGCGGATTTCAAGCGCTACGGCTCGGCCCGTCAACTCTACAACTTCAAAGTCGATAACGCCTCCGCGTACTGATCAGGAGCTCCACCATGACTGAACAAACCCCTCCGGTCCTGCGCGAGTCGGCCACCTTCGACCGCCTGACCATCCAGGAAATCCAGCGCGCCGCCGAAACCGGCATCTACGACATTCGCGGCGGCGGCACCAAGCGCAAGCTGCCGCACTTCGATGACTTGCTGCTGCTTGGCGCCAGCGTGTCGCGCTACCCGCTGGAAGGCTATCGCGAGAAGTGTGGCACCGACGTGATCCTCGGCAACCGCTTCGCCAAGAAGCCGATCCACCTGAAGATCCCGGTGACCATCGCGGGCATGAGTTTCGGCGCGCTGTCGGCCAATGCCAAGGAAGCCCTGGGCCGTGGCGCGACCATCGCGGGCACCAGCACCACCACCGGTGACGGTGGCATGACCCCGGAAGAGCGTGGCCAGTCGCAGCATTTGGTCTATCAATATTTGCCGTCGCGCTACGGCATGAACCCGGATGATTTGCGCAAGGCCGACGCCATCGAGATCGTCCTCGGCCAGGGCGCCAAGCCCGGCGGTGGCGGCATGTTGCTGGGCATGAAGGTCACCGAACGCGTGGCCGGCATGCGCACCTTGCCCATCGGTGTGGACCAGCGCAGCGCCTGCCGCCACCCGGACTGGACCGGGCCGGATGACCTGGCGATCAAGATTGCCGAGCTGCGCGAAATCACCGATTGGGAAAAACCGATCTACGTGAAGATCGGCGCGAGCCGGCCGTATTACGACGTGAAGCTGGCGGTCAAGGCCGGTGCCGATGTGATCGTGCTCGACGGCATGCAAGGCGGCACCGCCGCGACCCAGGAAGTGTTTATCGAGCATGTGGGCATCCCGATTTTGTCGGCCATCCCGCAAGCGGTACAGGCTTTGCAAGAGATGGGCATGCATCGCAAGGTCCAGTTGATCGTGTCGGGCGGGATTCGCAACGGTGCCGACGTGGCCAAGGCCATGGCGATGGGCGCGGATGCGGTCGCCATTGGTACGGCGGCGCTGATTGCCCTGGGCGATAACCACCCGAGGCTGGACGCGGAACTGAAAAAGATCGGCTCGGCCGCCGGCTTCTACGACGACTGGCAGAACGGCCGCGACCCGGCCGGCATCACCACCCAGGACCCGGAGCTGTCCAAGCGCCTCGACCCGGTGGAAGGTGGGCGGCGGTTAGCCAACTACCTGCGGGTGATGGTGCTGGAGGCGCAGACCATGGCGCGTGCGTGCGGCAAGTCGCACTTGCACAACCTCGACCCCGAGGACCTGGTGGCGCTGACCGTGGAATCGGCCGCCATGGCCCGCGTGCCGCTGGCCGGGACCAGCTGGGTGCCGGGTTCGAGTTACTGAATTACCCCCCCTGTGGGAGCGAGCTTGCTCGCGAAGATCGTCAACGATAACGCTGGCACCCTGGATGAACGCGTTGCCTGGACGTTTTTCGCGAGCAAGCTCGCTCCTACACACTTCTGTTGCAGGAGCTTTGAACATGGTCAATCGTCTTCTCGGCAAATCCCTCTTCGGTTTATTCGCGGCCGGTGCCTTTGCACCCTTGGCGTACGCTGCTGATGCCCCCACCTTGAACACCGGCAGTACCGCCTGGATGGTCACCGCCGCCGTGCTGGTGCTGTTCATGTGCTTGCCGGGGCTCGCGTTGTTCTATGGCGGCCTGGTCCGCGCGAAAAACATGCTTTCGCTGTTCACCCAATGCTTTGGCATCGCCGGGTTGGTGGGCGTGCTGTGGGTGATCTACGGCTACAGCATGGTGGTCGACACCACCGGCATGGTCGAAGGGCAGGTGACCTTCAACAGTTTTGTCGGCGGCCTGAGCCGTGCCTTCCTGGCCGGCATGACCCCGGAGAGCCTGGTGGGGGATATTCCGGAAGGGGTCTTCGTGACCTTCCAGATGACCTTCGCCATCATCACCCCGGCCCTGATCGCGGGGGCCTTTGCCGAACGCATGAAATTCTCGGCGGCGCTGCTGTTCATGGCCATCTGGTTCACCCTGGTCTATGCCCCGGTGGCGCATATGGTCTGGGGCGGTTCGGGGGCCTTGATGCATAACTGGGGCGTGCTCGATTTTGCCGGCGGCACCGCCGTGCACATCAATGCCGGTGTGGCGGCACTCGCCGCGTGCCTGATCCTCGGCAAGCGCAAGGGCTACCAGAACACGCCGATGCCTGCGCATAACCTGAGCCTGACCATGGCCGGCGCGGCGATGCTCTGGGTCGGCTGGTTCGGCTTCAATATCGGCTCCGGCGGTGGCCTCAGCGGCACCTCGGGCATCGTCATGCTCAATACCCAACTGGGCGCGTGCGCCGGGATTCTCGGCTGGATGTTCACCGAGTGGTTCAAGGTCGGCAAACCCAGTGCCCTCGGCCTGGCCAGCGGTGCGTTGGCGGGCTTGGTGGGGATTACCCCGGCGTGCGCTTATGTGGGGGTGGGAGGGGCGTTGGCCATCGGTCTGCTGTGCGGGGTGTTCTGCTACTTGAGCGTGACGGTGTTGAAGCGCCGCTTCGGCTACGACGACAGTCTCGATGTGTTCGGCCTGCATGGCATCGGCGGCATGATCGGCGCGGTGTTGACTGGCGTGTTCTGTGTACCGTCCATGGGTGGCCTGGTGGAAGGTGTGACCATGGGAGGGCAGGTGGTTGCCCAGCTCAAGGGGGTGTTGTTGACCACGGTGTATTGCTTTGTGGTCAGTTGGATCATTCTCAAAGTGGTCAATGCCCTGGTCGGCTTGCGGGCCCATGAGTCGGTGGAAGAGATGGGCCTGGACCTGGCCGAGCACAACGAGCGCGCCTACAACCACTGAAGTAAACGCCGCTTAAAGTGTGGGAGGGGCGGTGCGACGATTCGACTTGCCCCCGATGGCGGCCTCTGGGCCG
>NZ_JBMDIS010000158.1:0-6715 GCF_057808775.1 Pseudomonas sp. FG86
AGAACGGGCGGATGCGATCGTGTTTCCACCGGTGATCTACTCCGTTTTAAAAGCGTCGCCGTTGAGTATTGAAGGATCAGAAATGAAGTTGGCGGGGTTCAATGTCACCACGGAAGGAACCGCAATTACCTGGTCAATCAAGGGGGACCCAATAGGAACCACCGATCAGCGCCAAGCCACGGGGGGCAGCCCGCCGATACGTTATCGGTCGTCAGATACAACAATCGCGACAGTTGAGCTTGATACGGGACGTGTCAGAAGTATTAAAAATGGTAGCGCAATCATTACAGCCAGAGACAACAACAACCATGAAGTGTCATACCGAGTCACCTGCACAAATGTTTACCGCATACTCCAGAACAATGAAGTAATGACGACATATCAAGTGGAACAATGGGTTGCGTCGCAGGGTGGAAAAAAAATAACCATTAGCGAAAAGCTCTTGATTGAAACTACATTCAACACAAAATTTACATTTAATGGGACCTATGTGGGTGGAAAAACAGGTGAGTACACGCCCTACTTTATTACTTCATTCACTGCCAACCCGCCGACCGCGCCCTATGTCGTCATATCGCAGCAACAGCACGATCCTGGCACGCCGGGCAGAGGCGCAATTTGCCTGAAACTGACGTAGCTGTCCTGATGTACTGCGCAACGCTGACACTTGGGAGTATCAGCGTCGGCTGATTTTTAGATATCACCGGCGACACCATCGTTCAGCGGCACTTCTGCATCATCCATCAGCGACCCTGGGTCTTCATTGCCCGGGTCGTTGAGTTCGTCTTCGTCTGCCTCTTCATCTGCTTCTTCATGGGCTTCTTCGAGTTCTTTGGACATGACCGCCTCCTCTAACTAACCGCCTTGGGTATCGATATCCGCATCGGTTTCAGGCTTGGGCTCGCGCTCGGGCTTGAAGTCTGGACTGTAGTCGTTTTCCTTGGCCTTGGGGTCGACGGCGGGCTTGGGGTCTTTCGGCGCGTCGGCGGCAGTGGCTGGGGCCGGTTCGCCGCCGTCGATGGTGGGATCGTTGCGATCGCTGACGTGTGGATCGCGGTCTTTGCTCATGGGGCACCTCGGGTGAAAACGCAACCTGCGTCAAGGTAAGGTCCCGCGCGGGTTGCTGAAGTTCCAATGGTTTAAGAAACGGGATTATCGATTTGGATATAAAAGGCGTAGGCGCCGAGCAACACCCAGAACACCATGAACAGCCATGGCGCGCGCATGGAGAACAGCAACGACTTGCGATAGCCCTTGTGGGAGGACTCCATCTCCGAGAACAGCGGCGATTCATCGTAGGCCATGCCCATCAGCGGTTCGCTGCGCAGCAATTCGCTCTGCTTGTAGTGCCAGTGGTCGATGATCTCGTACGCGGCCCGGATCCCCGGCCAGGCATTCAGGGAACTGAGGATGCCGAGGAAAGCCAGGAACACCGGCACCACCAGGGTGAACAACTTGCCCCACTCCGGGTTGAGGTTGCCCATGCCCGAGACGAAGGCAATGACCAGGAACGATTGCGCGGTGAGGTAGGCGTCGGTGCGGTTGGCCAGGATGCTGGTTTCGTACTGGATCTCGCGGCGGTAGAAATCCAGGCGGTCCTTGGGCGAGCCGAAAATCTTGGCGTTGTGTTCGCTGTGATCGATCAGGCTCGATTCGGGGGTGTCGGGTGAAATGATTCTGGGCACATCGGTGCTCCATGCCGGGGCTGAGCCCCCTTAGAAGAAGGCGGTAGGGGTGAAGTTCAAGTTTGTTCATGCACCAATCCAGGGCGCCGCATGCCCTTGTGGCGAGCGGGCTAGCCCCGCGTTGGGCCGCGAAGCGGCCCCAATAAGGCCACCGCATTTATCCAGGCCGATTAAATCGCCAGGTTTAGGGCCGCTTCGCCCCCCAACGCGGGGCCTGCCCGCTCGCCACCGATACAGTGTGCCTCCTTGACTGACGGGCATCAGGGCTTGCCACACGGGGAAATCAGCGCGGTATGCCCGTTCCGGCACAGGCATTGCTTTATCCATTCATCTGCCCCGATACAGGAACATTCGTTACCCCCTGACCCAGAGCCGACCCCCATAAGAAAGTAAGGACCAGGCCTGTTGGCACCCTCTGCCACGGGCTCATAAAAAATGCGGTTTTTTAAGCGGCAGTGCCACCCAAGGTTGTCCTCGGCACTGACAAGGTACTGGAATGGCTCGATCTTTCTTCGATGAAATGAATGACGCAAACGGCGTGTGCCGTGCGCACTATCAGGATTTCTCCCGCTGGCTGGCCAATACGCCGCCGGAATTGCTGGCCCAGCGTCGCCGCGAAGCCGATTTACTGTTCCATCGCGCGGGGATCACCTTCACCTTGTATGGCGACGAACAAGACACCGAACGCCTGATTCCCTTCGACATCATCCCCCGCAGCATCCCCGCCAGTGAATGGAGCGTGATCGAACGCGGCTGCATCCAGCGCGTCAAGGCGCTGAACATGTTCCTTGCCGACATCTACCATGACCAGCGCATCATCAAGGCCGGGATCATTCCGGCCGACCAGGTGCTGGGCAACGAGGGTTATCAAAAGGCCATGGTCGGCCTGAACCTGCACCGCGACATTTACTCGCATATCTCCGGTGTGGACCTGGTGCGCGACGGCGACGGCACTTACTACGTGCTCGAAGACAACCTGCGCACCCCCAGCGGCGTGAGCTACATGCTCGAAGACCGCAAAATGATGATGCGCCTGTTCCCCGAAGTGTTCGCCAAACAGCGCATCGCGCCGGTGGACCACTACCCCAACCTGCTGCTCAAGACCCTGAAAAGCGCCAGTCGCCTGGACAACCCCAATGTGGTGGTGCTGACGCCTGGGCGCTTTAACAGCGCGTTCTTCGAACATGCGTTCCTGGCGCGGGAAATGGGCGTGGAACTGGTGGAAGGCGCCGACCTGTTCGTGCACGACCTCAAGGTGTTCATGCGCACCACCGACGGGCCCAAGGCGGTGGATGTGATCTACCGGCGTATCGACGATGCGTTCCTCGATCCGCAGGCATTCAACCCGGACTCGATGCTCGGCGTGCCCGGGCTGGTCGCCGCCTACTGCGCCGGCAACGTGGTGCTGGCCAATGCGATCGGCACCGGGGTGGCCGACGACAAGTCGATCTATCCCTATGTGCCGGCCATGATCAAGTTTTACCTGGACGAAGAGCCCATCCTGCAAAACGTGCCGACCTTCCAATGCCGCAAGCCGGATGAACTGTCCCACGTGCTGGCCAACCTGGCCGAACTGGTGGTCAAGGAAACCCAAGGCTCGGGCGGCTACGGCATGCTGGTCGGCCCGGCGTCCACCGCGGCCGAGATCGAGGACTTCCGCCAACGCATCAAGGCCCGCCCCCATGCGTATATCGCCCAACCGACCCTGAGCCTGTCCACGTGCCCCACCTTTGTCGAAAACGGCATCGCACCACGGCATATCGACCTGCGGCCCTTTGTGCTGTCCGGCAAGGAAACCCGCCTGGTGCCGGGTGGCCTGACGCGGGTGGCACTGCGTGAAGGCTCGTTGATCGTCAACTCGTCGCAAGGCGGCGGAACCAAGGACACCTGGGTGGTGGAGGGCTGAGCATGCTGAGTAGAACCGCCGCAGATTTGTATTGGATGTCCCGTTACCTGGAGCGCGCCGAGAACCTCGCGCGCATGCTTGAAGTCAGTTATTCACTGTCGCTGATGCCCCAGGCCGGGCGCAGTGATGGCCTGGATGAACTGGCGATGTCGTTGCTCAGCAGCGGCACCCTGGACAGTTACCTGGAGCGCCACCAAACCCTGGATGCCGAGCGCATGTTGCACTTCTTCGCCCTCGACGAAGAGAACCCCGCCAGCATCTACAACTGCCTGCGCGCGGCCCGTGGCAATGCCCACGCGGTACGCGGGCGCATCACCGCCGACATGTGGGAGAACCTCAACGCCACCTGGCTGGAAATGCGCAGCATCGCCGCCGGCGGCCTGGCGCGGCATGGCATCAGCCACTTCTGTGATTGGGTCAAGCAACGTTCGCACCTGTTTCGTGGCGCGACCTCGGGCACCATCATGCGCAATGACGCCTACCGGTTTATCCGCCTGGGTACCTTCGTGGAACGTGCAGACAACACCCTGCGATTGCTGGATGCACGCTACGAGATGTTTGGTGAAGAGTCCGAAGAAGTCAGCGACCTCTCGGCCCGCGGCTACTACCAGTGGAGCGCCCTGCTGCGCGCGTTGTCATCATTTGAGGCGTATACCGAGCTGTACCCGAATGCGCTGAATGCGCGCTCGGTGTCGGAGTTGCTGCTGTTGCGCAGCGATGTGCCGCGTTCGCTGCATGCGTGTATTGAGGAATTGAGCCATATCCTCGCGGACCTGCCCGGCAGTTATGGGCGTACCGCGCAGCGGTTGGCGGCTGAGTTCGAGGCGCGACTGAGGTATACGGGGATTGATGAGATTCTGGAAGATGGGTTGCACAGCCGGTTGACGGAGTTTATTGAGACCGTGAGGGAGTTGGCGGGGGCGATTCATAGTTCTTATCTGGAGGTCGTGTAAACGGTGAGAGGGGGCTTGCTCCCGATTGCGTCAGTTAAGCAATTTACCGACTGATCCACCGCTATCGGGAGCAATTCGAAGGTTGTTGATGATGTACGGGGAAGACGGATTCTCGGTGAGTAAGTCCTAATGGAAGGACCAGGCATGAGCGTTTTTTTTGCGCAAAGCTCTTGCCGAGCGAATATATTGGGTACGGCTGTCGGGGCCATGGCCAACCTGCGGCATACGCTGGGGAATGGCGAGGTTGAAGTGATCTTGTCAGCCGAGGCCGATGGGGTGGCCATGACCGTCAGCAGCGCGCTGACGCTCGCGCTGCTTGCTCTGGATTCGAACCCAATTTAATCACACGCCCAACCCAGCAAAACACAACCAGTTGCAGCCCCTACCAGCAGTAACACAATCCGGTGTAAAGAAAGCGAAGCGGCAAGAACTTGATGCCACTCACCTTACTGACGGAGATACACTGAATTTACAATTGTTTTACATGGATATATTCCAGATTAAGTTCCTTCTTTAAGCTATCCGGGGATGCAGCCATAAAAACCAAATCCATAGAATTCGAAGTGGCTATGAATTCATATGTATATACCTTCGGCGGTTCAAACAATGGTGGTACAAAATCGGGGCCTCGTTGATTGACTCCTGCGGATATATAAAAGGTGTTTCCGACCACGTGTGAATATGGAACAGCAGCTTTGAAGGTTATTGAATACTTTTTCCCGCTAACGACCGAAAACACTTTGCCCAATAACGGACCAGTTTCATTATTCCATCCAGAGGCTATGTGGCGAGCCCACCACGTACCTTCATGATCAACTACAATCGTCCACGCCATCGCTACAGCTCTCCCACTCCAACCATTCCAGTTGTGATTTTCAAAACTCGTATAATCATCTAGTGGTGGTGAGTTTTGCACGGTATACCGCGTTACCGGAAAAGATACCGCGCCGGCCTCATTGGCATTCGGATCATAAGTCACTTTGAATTCGATAGTGACGACTCCACGATCCGGACAGGTTGCCAACCAAGCCAGCGGCGCCCTGTACACAAGCTCACCCACATAATTGTGTTGCGAGCCCGGCCAAATGATATTGGGATTAGGGTTAGCTCCTTCGCAGCGGTAGAGCAGCCAGATATACATGCCGGAGTATTGCAGTGGCCACGCGGCGATCCTGATTTTCGCATCCGTTGGTAAGTTGGCAATGTCCAATGTCCCATTATGGGCGACACCATTGATCAACGGGAACGGCAGACGGTCAAGAGGTATCGGCGTCACCGTCACCGTTAATGTCAGCGAGTCTCTCGTTATCCCAGCACGAGTCACCGCATATTTAAGGGTAAACGTCTTGTTCACATTACCGATGTTGGCGGCTATTGCCGTCTTGGGAACAACAAAGGCCACCGAGCCGCTGGCCAAGCCATATTTCTCGGCAATCACCGGCGAGCCGAGTCCCGCCGTCCCGACCATCGTGACCTTGATCCTGTCGGTGGTATACATCGGTGAGTACGCTACCGATACCGTGCCATCATTTTCCGCCCTCAAGGGCGCAAGTGTCACCGCAGTACCGCTACCGGTGGCCTGGGTCAGTATGGGCACCGGAAATTGAGCCGGCAGGGTGTCAACGGTGTAGACGGTAGGCGCAAAGATAATGGCATCGGCATCAAGTTTGCTGGTGCCCAGCACTGCTTTGAACTGCAAGGTCAGTTTGGTGTTATGGCCCAGCTCATTGAAGTAAGTCGCCGCGATAACCTGTTCATACCAACGATTGGAGTTCCAAAGTTCTGTTACAGAATTGAGGGCCAGGGTCCACACGGTGAGATTATGTGCTGCGCCATTCGCCTTGAAACCGCTGAACACCATGGCTACCGGTTGAAAGGCGGCGATAAACGGCCATGACCCAACGCGCAGAGTTCCCCCGGTGGTTACTGCACTCAGGTTCAGGACCTTGGTGGTCGGGTCGGCCTGATTGATACGGATCACGGTCTTTGCCAGCTCGGCGGCAGGTATCGGCGTCACCGTCACCGTTAATGTCAGCGAGTCTCTCGTTATCCCAGCACGAGTCACCGCATATTTAAGGGTAAACGTCTTGTTCACATTACCGATGTTGGCGGCTATTGCTGTCTTGGGAATAACAAAGGTCACCACACCACTGGTTGAGCCATATTTCCCG
>NZ_JBMDIS010000159.1:0-6443 GCF_057808775.1 Pseudomonas sp. FG86
GAGACATCGCGTCTCAGCCCGCACGTCGATCCACTCGCGGCTCGACAGCTGCGGCGCGGACCTGCGATAGACGAGGCTTCTCTGATCATTGCAGGAGTTCGTCATGAGTACTGCTGGAAAAGTCATCGCTGGAAAAGTTGCGCTGGTGACCGGCGCCGGGCAAGGCATTGGCCGAGCCATCGCCTTGCGCCTGGCACGGGACGGTGCGGATATCGCCCTGGTCGACATCAATGGCACCAAGCTTGAAGCGGTAGCCGCCGAAGTGGTGGCCCTGGGGCGCAAGGCTTCGGTGTTCATCGCTGATGTGTCCAAGCGCGAGCAGGTGGTGGCGGCCGTGGAGCACGCGCACCAGACCCTGGGTGGCTTCGACATCATCGTCAACAACGCCGGGGTGGCGCAGATCGATTCGCTGCTGGACGTGACCCCGGAACAGGTCGAACGCACCCTGGGCATCAACGTGCAGGGGGTGTTGTGGGGCATCCAGGCGGCCGGCAATAAATTCAAGGCGCTCAAGCAGAAGGGCAAGATCATCAACGCCTGCTCGATTGCCGGGCATGAAGGCTTCGCCCTGCTTGGCGTGTACTCGGCGACCAAGTTTGCCGTGCGCGCCTTGACCCAGGCGGCAGCCAAGGAACTGGCCAGCGTCGGGATCACGGTCAACGCATATTGCCCCGGTGTGGTGGGCACGGACATGTGGGTCGAGATCGACAAGCGCATGGCCGAGATCACCGGTGCCGAGGTGGGGGCCACCTACAAGAAGTACGTGGACGGCATCGCCCTGGGCCGTGCGGAAACCCCAGAGGATGTAGCGGGGCTGGTGGCTTACCTGGCGGGGCCGGATGCGGATTACATGACCGGGCAGTCCCCGTTGATCGATGGTGGCCTGGTCTACCGCTGATACCTCGGGGTCTGCATCGGTCCGGTGTGGGAGGGGGGCAAGCCCCTCCCACAGGTTCAGTGTTTGCCCGGCATGTCGATGCCCAACTGGTTGACGCGTCGGTAGAGCGTTGCTCTGGAAATCCCCAACGCCTGCGCTGTCGGTAATGGCTTCCAGCGATGCCGAATCAACGCATCCAGCACCACCTGGCGCTCCGGGCTGACAGGGGCTTGCACATCGGCCTCGGCCCGCTCGCCGCGCACTTCCACGGGTAAATCCGCCAGCTGGATCGTACCGCCCTCGCACACCGCACAGGCATACGCCAGTACATGGCGCAGTTGCCGCACATTGCCCGGCCAGGCATAGCCCAGCAGCAACTCCAGCGCGGCCGGGGCGATGCCCACCGAGATGCCACCGCCGCGGGCTTCCTGCGTCACCAGCCCGTTGATCAACGCCAGCTTGTCACTGCGTTCGCGCAGGGGCGGCAGGCAGAAGCGCGCACAGCCCAGGCGAAAGTACAGGTCCTCGCGAAACCGCCCCTCGCTCACCAGCGCGGCCAGGTCACGGTGGCTGGCGCAGATCACTTGGATATTCACTGCGCGGGTTTTCGCGGCGCCCAGCGGGGCCACTTCACCTTCGGCCATGACCCGCAGCAAGCGGGTCTGCAGGGCCAGCGGCATGTCGCCAATTTCATCGAGGAACAGCGTGCCGCCATCGGCCTGCACCAGTAACCCCGGCATGCCTTTGCTGGAGGCGCCGGTAAAGGCACCGGCCACGTAGCCGAACAGCTCGCTTTCGATCAGGTTTTCCGGGATCGCCGCGCAGTTCACTGCCACGAACGGTCCCTCGCGGCGCGCACTGCGCTCATGCAACTGGCGGGCGAAAACCTCCTTGCCCGCACCGGTTTCACCTTGCACCAGCACCGGCAGGTTACGGTCCTTCACGCGCACAGCCAGGCGCAGGTGTTCTTCCACGCGCGGGTCGACCTGGGTGTTTGCAACCACCCGCGCCGGTTTGCGTCGGGGTGGGTTGACCCGCACATGTAACGCGCCAGGCTCGCCGAGCCAGTTCAACTGCTGGGTCGATTGATCGGTGACGGCGTGCAAGGCGTCCAGGTCGAAAACCTCGCCGATATGCTCCGGCACTTGGCCAAAGCGCAGCCGCAGGGCCTGGCGCGCTTTGCTGTTGAGGGCATGCAGGCGGCCGTCCTGGTCCCAGGCCAGCAACAGGTCGGGCTGGCTGTCGACATACCCTGGCGTGCTGTGGGCCTGGAGCACCCAGTGCTGGCGGGCGCTGTGCATGAAGAAGGCGTTCTCGATGGCCTGGGCGCTCTGCGCCACCATCTGCCGCACCAGGTGCTGGCTGCGCCGGTCATCCGGGGACTTGAGCGCCGAGGCGTCCATCACCCCCAGCAGGTTGCCCTGGGGGTCGAAGATCGGCGCGGCGGAGCAGGTCAGGCTGATAAAGGCTGCACGGAAGTGATCGCGCTTGTGCACCGTGACCGCCGCCTTGCTGGTGAGGACGGTGGCCACGCCACACGTGCCTTCCTCGGCTTCCGACCAGCAGGTGCCCAGGTACAGGCCGGCCTTGCGGCAATCGGTGCGAATGGCCGTGTCCACGCGGTGGTCGATGGTCTGGCCCTGGGCGTCGGTGAGCATCACACAGTAGTCGGCCTGGCGCACACGGTGGTGCAGCTGACCGACGGCCTCGCTGGCGATGCGCATGAACAGCTCGGCGCGCTCGCGGCATTCCTTGAGGCGTGGTTCGCTGAGGATGCGCGGGCCTTGCAGTGAGCCAGGGTCGAGATGGTGTTGTTCCATGGAGCGCCGCCACGAATCGAAAATGAGTGACGGTACTGGCGCCTGGGGCAGGCGATCGGCATTGCGCACCACGCGACTGACGCAGTCGACATGGTCCTTGGAGTTCGCGGCGAGCATAAGGCCTCCGGTTCTCGATCTTTGTTGTTATGCCCGCCATTAAGCGCGCATGTGCGCAGAGGGACAAGGGCGGCCTGACCAACTGCCCGGCGTGAGACGCAGCGTCTCATTCGGGCTGAGACACCACGGGCAGGTTGCAATGGCCCGTCTCATTTTGCGGCTCGGGGACGTCGCCGCACAACCGCAGGGTACTGCTCTGGATCAAGGCTTTGCGCGGTTTTTCCGCGCCTTGGCACAGGCTGTGCTGAGCAGGTTGCAGCTGGCCGCTGCCAGCCTTTTGTGTGTCGAGACAACCTGGAGAACAACAAGATGTCCACTCACCTGTCCACCGATCAATTGCTGCATGCCTACACCGTGATGCGCACCATCCGTGATTTCGAAGAGCGCCTGCATGTGGAATTCGCCACCGGCGAGATCCCTGGTTTCGTGCACCTGTATGCCGGCCAGGAAGCCAGCGCAGCGGGAGTGATGGCGCACCTCAACGATGAAGATTGCATCGCCTCCAACCACCGTGGCCACGGCCATTGCATCGCCAAGGGCGTGGATGTGTTCGGCATGATGGCCGAGATCTACGGCAAGAAAACCGGCGTGTGCGGCGGCAAGGGCGGCTCCATGCACATCGCCGACCAGGAGAAAGGCATGCTCGGCGCCAACGGCATTGTCGGTGCCGGTGCGCCGTTGGCGGCCGGTGCGGCGCTGGCCTCCAAGCTCAAGGGCAGCCAGGGTGTGGCCGTGGCGTTTTTCGGCGACGGTGGCTCCAACGAGGGGGCGGTGTTCGAAGCCATGAACCTGGCCTCGATCATGAAGCTGCCGTGCCTGTTCGTCGCGGAAAACAACGGCTATGCCGAAGCCACCGGTTCAGGCTGGTCGGTGGCGTGCAAGGACATTGCCGAGCGCGCCGTGGGCTTTGGCATGCCGGGGGTGATTGTCGATGGCAATGATTTCTTCGCCGTGCACGCAGCCCTTGGCGTGGCCGTGGAGCGCGCACGCAATGGCCAGGGGCCGACCCTGGTGGAGGTCAAGCTGAGCCGTTTCTACGGCCATTTCGAAGGCGATGCGCAAACCTATCGCGGCCCGGATGAAGTCAAGAACCTGCGCGAATCCCACGATTGCCTGGCGCTGTTTCGTCAACGCTGCAACGCCGAAGGCTGGCTCGATGCGGCGCAATTCGAGCGCATCGACGCAGAGGTCGCACAACTGATCGAAGACGCCGTGCGCCTGGCCAAGTCCGATCCCAAGCCCCAGGCCGCCGACCTGCTCAGCGATGTCTACGTGGCTTACCGCTAATCGCCACCCACTACAAAAACAATTCGTGGAGAGACCGTCATGGCTCGCAAAATCAGTTATCAGCAAGCTATCAACGAAGCCCTGGCCCAGGAAATGCGCCGGGACCAGAGTGTGTTCATCATCGGCCAGGACGTCTCCGGCGGCACCGGTTCCCCCGGAGAGCAGGATGCCTGGGGGGGCGTGCTCGGCGTGACCAAGGGCCTGTACCCGCAGTTTCCCGACCGCGTACTCGATGCGCCATTGTCCGAAGTCGGCTACGTCGGCATGGCGGTCGGCGCGGCGACCCGCGGCATGCGCCCGGTGTGCGAATTGATGTTCGTCGACTTTATCGGCTGCTGCCTCGACCAGTTGCTCAACCAGGCCGCCAAGTTTCGCTATATGTTCGGCGGCAAGACCACCACGCCGCTGGTGGTGCGCGCCATGTACGGCGCCGGCCTGCGCGCCGCGGCCCAACATTCGCAGATGCTCACCTCGATGTGGACGCACATCCCCGGCCTCAAGGTGGTGTGCCCGGCCACGCCGTATGATGCCAAGGGCATGCTGATCCAGGCGATCCGCGACAACGACCCGGTGATCTTCCTCGAGCACAAGATGCTCTACAGCCTGCAGGGCGAGGTGCCGGAAGAGCTGTACACCGTCCCCTTTGGCGAAGCCAACTTTGTACGCGAAGGCAATGACGTCACCCTGGTGACCTACGGGCGCATGGTGCATATCGCCCTGGAAGCCGCGGCCAACCTGGCGCGCCAGGGTATCGACTGCGAAGTCTTGGACCTGCGCACCACCAGCCCGCTGGACGAAGACAGCATCCTCGAAAGCGTGGAGAAAACCGGGCGCCTGGTGGTGATCGACGAATCCAACCCACGTTGCTCCATCGCCACCGATATCAGCGCCTTGGTTGCACAGCGCGGGTTTTCGTTCCTGCGCGCGCCCATCGAAATGGTCACCGCGCCACACACACCGGTGCCGTTCTCCGATGCGCTGGAAGACCTGTACATCCCCAATGCCGCGAAGATCGAGGCGGCTGTGCTGAAGATCGCCGACAAGAGGACTGCCGCATGATCCATACCTTGACCATGCCCAAGTGGGGGCTGTCGATGACCGAGGGCCGCATTGATGTGTGGCTGAAACAACCCGGCGACTCGGTGGAGAAGGGGGAGGAAGTGCTGGATGTGGAGACCGACAAGATTTCCAGCAGTGTCGAGGCGCCGTTCAGCGGGGTGCTGCGCCGGGTGCTGGCGCTGAGCGACGAGACCTTGCCGGTGGGGGCGTTGCTCGGGATCGTGGTGGAGGGCGAGGCCACGGAAGCCGAGATTGACGCTGTGATCGAAGGCTTCCAGGCCGGGTTCGTGTCCAGTGCGGCCGAGGCGGAAGCCTCGGGGCCCCGCGCGCAGAAAGTCGAGGTGGGCGGGCGCCTGCTGCGCTACCTCGACCTCGGCGAGGGCGGCACGCCGCTGGTGCTGGTGCATGGCTTTGGCGGCGACTTGAACAACTGGCTGTTCAATCACGCGGCCCTGGCCGCCGAGCGGCGGGTGATCGCCCTGGACCTGCCGGGGCACGGCGAGTCGGGCAAGGCCCTGCAAAACGGCGACGCCGACGAGCTGGGCCAGGCGCTGCTGGCGTTGCTCGATCACCTTGAACTCGACCGTGTGCACCTGGCCGGGCACTCCATGGGTGGGTTGGTCAGCCTGACAGTGGCGCGGCAAGCGCCGGCGCGGGTCGCCTCGCTGACCCTGATTGCCAGCGCCGGGCTGGGTGAAGCGATCAACGGGGACTACCTGCAAGGGTTTACCGAGGCCAGTAACCGCAACGCGCTCAAGCCGCAGTTGGTGCAACTGTTCAGCGACCCGGCACTGGTCACGCGGCAGATGCTGGAGGACATGCTCAAGTTCAAGCGCCTCGAAGGCGTGGACCAGGCATTACGCCAACTCAATGCCCAACTGTTCGATGGCGGGCGGCAGCGCCTGGATCTGCGCAACGTGGTGGGGCAGCAGCCGAGCCTGGTGATCTGGGGCGATGACGATGCAATCATCCCGGCCAGCCATGCCCAGGGGCTGGAGGCCCAGGTGGAGATATTGCCGGGGCAGGGGCATATGGTGCAGTTGGAGGCGGCGGAGCGGGTGAACCAGTTGATGGCAGCCTTCCTCAACTCCCAAGCCTGATAGCGAACCCAATGTGGGAGGCCTCACGACCTCTTCGACGTAGCGCTGTCGCGCAGCGAACTGTAACCCCTGTGGCGAGCGGGCTGGTTGTGGCGAGCGGGCTTGCCCCGCGTTGGGGCGCGCAGCGCCCCCAATGAAGGACGAGTGCGGTGTACCAGATATTCCGCAGAGACTGGTTTTGGG
>NZ_JBMDIS010000016.1:0-114716 GCF_057808775.1 Pseudomonas sp. FG86
GCAGCATCCCCCGCAGGGTTTTTCCCCGAAAGAGGCGCATCATCCACGTGCTCTTGCCGGACCAATACCGTTTGCGGGGTCTTGTTTCGAACTGCCGGCACCGAGTTTGAAACCAGGTTCTCACCCGCCTTCAGCGGTGCAACAGGTACAGACTTCGAGATCATCGAGCCGCCGAGCAACAACGGTTTCGCCGCTGCCACATGGGGCTCCAACGTCGGTCCTGCAACCTGCTTGGCGAGCAACTCCAGCAGCTCCCGCGCCCGTCCGGACTTGACCTGGCTCAGCACCTGGGAGCCCAGGCGCACCGCAACCCCCATCCCGCCCGTCACCCGAATCAGCAGCAGGTTGATCAGCACCTCACCGGTGATCTCGCCCCACAGTTCATGCATTTGCGGGGGCGGCAGCAGGCGCATCCAACTGACCATCGCCGACACATAGATGAACAGCAGCGGCTCATCGCTGAGGATCAGCAGGCCATGGGCGATCTTGTCGTTGCCCAGCTTCAACAGCTCATCGAGCTCGGCCTGGGAGAGGTATTGCAGCAGCTTTTCGCTGTTGGGCTTGATGTCCTTCAGCAGCTCATACAGCTGCGTAATGTTGTCCCACAGGCTGTAGAGCGCTTTGCCGATACCACTTAGGAACGCGGTCTCCAGCAGCCTGCGCCGGTCCAGTGGGCTGGTGTCCGTATAGCCTTGCCACTGAGCTTGGAAAGCGCCGGCCCACTCTTCACGCAGGCGCACTTCCAGCTCGGCGATCACCGACTGATAAGACGCATACAGCGCCTTGACGTGATCCTTGGAAACGTTGGGATAGAAGGTGATTTGGTACTGCTGGTTGCGATCGCACTCGGTGATTTCGAGGATGCCGCTCGCGCCGATGGTTTTGTGGATCGGTTCACCCAGCGGGCCGCCGTTTGGATCAACGCGTTGCAGCACCACCGGTGTATTGCCGATGGGGACGAAGCGCGTGCTCTGGAACATATGCACCAGCGTCAGCGTGCCATCGGCCCGGCATGTGGCGACGGTGCTGCTCGGATAGAGGGAACGGGTCGTCGGTGCGACCAGCGCCACCTCATCCCCTACCTTGAATACCTGCTCGACATCGAGTGCCGAAAAGCTCCAGAAGCTCGCCGCCCAGGTGTCAAAGGTGTTGAGGCATTCACGAAAGTCGCGGAAGACGCCTTCAACGTCGACCGTCTTCACGTCCATTGGGGTCAGGACTAACCTGCCAATGGCCGGGTTCAAGCGGCAGCCCCCGCCATCGGGGCCTCAATAAAAAACGCCATCTGCAATCCCTCGCACTGTGTATTCAGGCGAGGGACTTTGCAGATGTTCTCAGGGAAGGGGAGTAGAGGTTATCCGGCGATTGGGTGGGACGTTTCGTCTTCTTTCGGCCCAGCTCGAAAGGGCTTGGCGGCCAGGCGAATGTAAGCTTTCAACGCTGCGCAAATGCCAGGTTCAGCCCCAACCCCGCAAACGCCGCCGCAAAACTGCGCCGCAACCAGTTCTGCACCCGTGGCGACTCGACCACCGTACGGCGGAACCCGTTGGCCAGCAGGCCATAGACCACAAACACCGCAAAGGTCATCGCCATGAACACGCCGCTCAGCACCAGCATTTGCAGGGCGGGCGCGGTGCTGCCTGGGGTGACGAACTGGGGCAGGAAGGCCAGGAAGAAAATGGTCAGCTTGGGGTTGAGAATATTCAGCAGGAAACCGCGGACCATCAAGCTGCGTGCAGTCGCGACCGTTGGCGCGTCGTTCATGGCGAAGGCCGAGCGATCCCGCCAGGTGGCATACGCCAGGTACAACAGGTAGGCGACGCCGGCGTACTTCAACGCTTCGAAGGCCAGCGCACTGGTGTGCAGCAGCGCGGACAGGCCAAGCACCGACGCCAGCAGGTGGGGAAGGATGCCCGCCGTGCAGCCCAGGGCGGCGAAGACGCTGGCGAGCTTGCCGGCCGTGAGGCCTGTGGACACGGTGAAGATCACGCCGGTGCCGGGAATCAGCACGACAATCAGGCAGGTGACGAAAAAGTTCAGGCTAAGCATGGCATTCAAACTCCGTGTAGGAATGGTCGTTGATAGATCCTGTCACGTTCGGCCTGGGAGGGCGAGAGGGGCGATTGGCGAACCCGCGTTAGACTTACCGGTCGAACCCCGCAATGCCTGACCATTGTCTTTCAAGGAAGCCCCATGTCCGTACGCTGCCTGATCCTGTGCCTCACCCCCTTGCTGGTGCTGGCCGGCTGCTCTACATCGCGGGCCCCGCAACAGCCGGAGCGCAGCGAGGCTGAGGTGAAAGCGCAGATCGTGCGACTGCTGCCCTCAACGGTGGCGGACCGGAATGGGTGGGCCCAAGACATTTACACGGCCTTCGACACCCAGAATATCTACCCCAGTACTGAAAATATCTGCGCTGTGTTGGCGGTGACCGAGCAAGAGTCCACCTACCAGGTCGACCCGGCAGTACCCGGCATGGGCAAGATCGCCCAGGATGAAATCCTGCGCCGTGCCGGTAAGGTCCATGTGCCGGCATTTGTCGTACGCAGTGCGCTGCAATTGCGTTCACCCACCGGCAAGTCCTACGCCGATCGCTTGAACGCCGCGCGCACGGAGAAAGACCTCAGCGGTATTTTCGACGATTTCATCAGCATGGTGCCTTTGGGCAACACGCTGTTTGGCGGTTTCAACCCAGTGCACACTGCTGGGCCCATGCAGGTCAGCATCGATTTTGCGCAAAAACACGCGCGGGGTTATCCCTACACGGTGGAGGGGACGATTCGCCGCGAGGTCTTTACCCGGCGTGGCGGCCTGTATTTCGGTATCGCCCATTTACTGGGGTATCCGGTGAGCTACGAGCAGCCGCTGTATCGCTTCGCCGACTTCAATGCGGGTTGGTACGCCAGCCGTAATGCGGCGTTCCAGGCTGCTGTCAGCCGTGTCTCGGGTAAAGAACTGGCGCTGGATGGCGACCTGATCAACTACGGTTCCTTGTTGCCCGGCACCACCGAACTGGCGGTGCGCTCATTGGGCGCGAAGCTGGACATGCGCAACCCCAGCATCCGTAGCCAACTGGAGCAGGGTGAGCAGCTGGATTTTGAAGAGACGACCCTCTACACACGGGTGTTTGCCCTGGCCGACAAAGCTGCTGGCAAGCCGCTGCCCCGGGCGATCCTGCCGGGCATTGTGCTCAAGAGCCCGAAGATCACCCGTAACCTGACCACGGCGTGGTTTGCCAAGCGCGTGGATGAGCGGTATCAGCGTTGTATGAAGCGCTGACACCGAATCACTGTGGCGAGCGGGCTTGCTCTGGCCAGTAGGCTTGCTCTGGCCAGTAGGCTTGCTCTGGCTAGTAGGCTTGTCGTGGCGAGCGGGCTTGCCCCGCGTCGGGCTGCGAAGCAGCCCCAATAAAGCAGAATGCGGTGTATCAGGTATCTTTTGGCTCCTGATTCCGGGGCTGCTTCGCGGCCCGACGCGGGGCAAGCCCGCTCGCCACAGCAAGCCTGTGCGACACAACGAATCTGCGCCATAGCCACACCCACAACCACACCACCGGAAACGCCAGGATCACGAACGGCAGCACGTAGCTGGCGCGCTCCAGGGCGTCTGCGGTGCCGTCCACCAGGTTCGTGCCCAGGTTGCTGAACATCCGGCTGAAGCGTGACGCTTGATTCGCGCCGTCGGAGGAGCGGAAGTTCAGCGTTACGCGGTTGGTATCGAGGCGATGTTGCTGGCCGGCAGCGACCTGGGCCAATGCCTGCAACTCGTTTTCGATGCCCGCTTGCTCCTTGCTCAAGGCGATCAGGTCGCTGACGGTGATGTCTTTGCGCTTGGCCAGTTCGTCGAGGCGTTGCTGCTGGGCTTGCAGCCGATCCTGGCGACGGCGCACATCGGCGACCGCATCGGCCAGGTCTTCGGCGCGGGTGATGCGCTGTCCGAGTTTGCCGCCTTCTGCAGCCAGGGTGACCATCGGTTCCACGCCGCCAGGCGCGATGCGCAGGATGATCTCGCCGCCATTACCGTCTTCGGTGATGCCGAGGATATTGCAGGCGCCAAACCGCGCGGACTCGCAGGCTTCGCGAGTGGCCTGCATGCGTGGTGCGAGCAAGGCGCCAGGCAGGGCCAGGGTCAACTCATGTTCATAGGCCAGTTGCGCGCCGGCCCGGCCTTGTTCGCCGCTGATCACCGTGGCGCGGGAGTGGTCCTTGGGCGAACAGCCGGCCAGGGCGAGGCCGGCGAACAAGATCATCAGAGGCATGCGGAGCGGGTGGGAGTTGCCGTCCAGGTGGCGCATTGCGATTCCTTGAGGTGTGCAGGAGACATTGGCGGCGATTAAAGCGGGTCTGGCCAATTAACGCAAAGCATCCCAGGGGATTTGCAGCGCTGATGGTGATGGCCGTCGTTTCGGACCCGGCGTACACCTCAAGCCTTATTCCAGGGACGTACTCGCCATGATCGCTCACGCTGTGCCCGAAGGTTTTGTCTCGCTGCCCCGAAGCAGTCCGCTTCTTGACTTGTTGGGCCCGGCGTATTGCCGGGGAGAGGGCCTGCAACTGGAGATCGGCTTGCGTGCCGACAACCGTCACGCCAATGGACGCGGCACGGTGCATGGCGGGGTGTTGGCGACGCTGGCGGATATCGGCATGGGGTATGCCATGGCGTTTTCCAGTGAGCCGCCGTTGCCGTTGATTACGGCAAGCATGACGGTTGATTACCTGGGAGCGGTGCAGGTGGGGGAGTGGATTACCGTGCGCTTGGAGCATCACAAGCGGGGGCGGCAGATGGCGTTTGCCACCGTGGGTTTGCGGGTGGGGGAGAAGGTAGTCGCGCGGGCTAATGCGGTGTTTGCCGTGCCTCAATCTGACAGGCAATGAATATCTGATGTGGGAGGGGGCTTGCCCCCGATGAGGGTGGGTCAGTTAATACATCTGTAGCTGACCCGCTTCTATCGGGAGCAAGCCCCCTTCCACATTTGGACTGTGTTTCTTCAGGGAAACCGCGTAAAGAAAAGGCCTGGCTTTTCGTGGAGCCGGGCCTTTTCAGTGTTGCTCTTTTATCAGCTGCGTTCGAGTGCCAGGGCCACGCCTTGGCCGCCACCGATGCACAGCGTCGCCAGGCCTTTCTTGGCGTCGCGCTTGATCATTTCATGCAGCAGGGTCACCAGTACGCGGCAGCCTGAAGCACCGATCGGGTGGCCGATGGCGATGGCGCCGCCGTTGACGTTGACCTTGTCGGCGTCCCATTCCAGCTCTTTGCCCACCGCCAGGGATTGTGCGGCGAAGGCCTCGTTGGCTTCGATCAGGTCCAGGTCGCCCAGTTTCCAGCCGGCCTTGTCCAGGCAACGACGGGTCGCCGAGACCGGGCCGATGCCCATGATTGCCGGGTCGACGCCAGCATTGGCGTAGCTGGCGATACGGGCCAGCACCGGCAGGCCCAGGGCCTTGGCTTTGTCCGCGCTCATCAGCAGCACCGCAGCGGCGCCGTCGTTGAGGCTGGAGGCGTTGCCGGCGGTGACACTGCCGTCTTTCTTGAACGCCGGCTTGAGCTTGGCCAGGGATTCGGCGGTGGTGCCGGCGCGCGGCTGTTCATCCACTGCAAAGGCAATCGGGTCGCCCTTGCGCTGGGGAATCAGGATCGGCGTGATCTCATCGGCAAAGCGCCCGGCTTCAATGGCGGCCGCGGCTTTTTGCTGGGACGCGGCGGCGAAGGCGTCCTGGGCTTCGCGGCTGATACCGTATTTGTCCACCAGGTTCTCGGCGGTGATGCCCATGTGGTAGTCATTGAACGCATCCCACAAGCCATCGGTGATCATGCTGTCGATCATCTTGGCGTGGCCCATGCGCAAGCCGGTGCGCGCAGCAGGCAACACGTAGGGAGCAAGGCTCATGTTCTCCATGCCGCCAGCGACGATCACCTCGGCGTCCCCGCAGCGGATGGCCTGGGCGCCCAGGTGCAGGGCCTTGAGGCCCGAACCGCAGACCTTGTTCAGGGTCAGGGCGGGTACGGCATGGGGCAGGCCGGCCAGGATCGAGGCCTGGCGCGCCGGGTTCTGGCCTGAGCCGGCGGTGAGCACCTGGCCGAGGATCACTTCATCGACTTCGGCCGGGTCCAGGCCGGTCTGCTCCAGCAGGCGACGGATCACGGCAGCGCCCAGTTCCGGTGCCGGGATGCTGGCCAGCGAACCTTGAAAGCTGCCCACGGCGGTGCGGGTGGCAGCGACAATCACGACGTCTTGCATGGAATCAGTCCTCACTGGAAGTGCATTTCTGGAACGTTGTCCGGGACGATCAGTTTACCGGCGGTCTTGCTCACAATCTCTTCAACGCTGACGCCAGGTGCGCGTTCCTTGAGGACAAAAGCGCCATTTTCGATTTCCAGGTAGGCCAGGTCCGTCAGTACACGCTTGATGCAGTTCGCACCGGTCAGCGGCAGGCTGCATTGGCTGAGCAGCTTGGACTCACCGTCCTTGGACGCGTGGGTCATGATCACGATGATGTTTTCTGCGCCGGCCACCAGGTCCATGGCGCCGCCCATGCCTTTGACCAGCTTGCCGGGGATCATCCACGAGGCGATGTTGCCGTGGACGTCGACTTCAAACGCACCCAGCACGGTCAGGTCGACGTGGCCGCCGCGAATCATTGCAAAGGACTCGGCGGAGGAGAAGATCGAGGCGCCGATACGCGCGGTCACGGTTTGCTTGCCGGCGTTGATCATGTCGGCATCAATGGTTTCTTCGGTGGGAAACGGGCCCATGCCAAGCAGGCCGTTTTCCGATTGCAGCATCACTTCCATGCCTTCGGGGATGTAGTTGGCCACCAGGGTCGGAATGCCGATGCCGAGGTTGACGTAAAAACCATCCTGCATTTCGCGGGCGACGCGTTGAGCCATTTGTTCGCGGGTGAGAGCCATGGTGACTTCCTCTTATTGTTCTGGACGTGGATTATTTGCGGACGGTGCGCTGTTCGATGCGCTTCTCGAAGGTGCCGCAGATGATCCGGTCGACGTAGATGCCAGGGGTGTGGATCTGCGACGGTTCCAGCTCGCCCGGTTCGACGATTTCCTCGACTTCGACCACCGTGATCTTGCCGGCGGTGGCGGCCAGCGGGTTGAAGTTCTGGGCCGTGTGGCGGTAGATGACGTTGCCGAAGTGGTCGGCTTTCCAACCCTTGACGATGGCAAAATCACCGGTGATGGACTCTTCCATCAGGTAGGGGCGGCCATTGAATTCACGGGTTTCCTTGCCTTCGGCGACGGGCGTGCCGACACCGGTGGCAGTGAAGAACGCTGGGATGCCAGCACCGCCTGCGCGCATTTTTTCCGCCAGGGTGCCTTGGGGAGTCAGCACCACTTCGATTTCGCCGCTGAGCAATTGCTTCTCGAACAGCGCGTTTTCACCGACGTAGGAGGCGATCACTTTGCGGATCTGCTTTTCTTCCAGCAGCACGCCCAGGCCGAAACCGTCGACGCCGCAGTTATTGGAAACCACGGTCAGGTCGCGGGTGCCTTTGCGCTTGATTTCGGCGATGAGGTTTTCCGGAATGCCGCACAGGCCAAAACCACCCGCGAGCACGGTCATGCCGTCTTCCAGGCCTGCCAGCGCTTCTTCATAGGACGCCACGCGTTTATCGAAACCTGCCATATGCACCTCTTTTATTGTTTGTGGTCCAGCCATTGAACGAAGTGTTGCGCCGACGGATTGATTTGTTAAGTTGTTTTTTAAGGTTGATTGATTTAGAAAACAGCATAGTCGAGCCGTCTACGGAGTAGCCTCATGACAGTTAAACAGATGCGTGCCTTTCTTGCCGTGGCCCAGAGCCTGAGTTTTGCCGCTGCCTGCGAACGCCTGCACCTCTCCCAATCGGCCTTGAGCCTGACCATCAAGGGCCTGGAAGAAGGGCTGGGCGGGCGCTTGTTCAGCCGTAATACACGCAATGTCGCGCTGACACCCGAGGGCGAATCCCTGCTGCCCCTGGCACGCCGGCTGATGGCTGACTGGGACAATGCCGAGGACGAACTGCGCCAGTTGTTCACCCTGCAGCGGGGGCGGGTAACGGTGGCCGCGATGCCGTCGTTCGCCGGTAACCTGTTGCCGCCGATCCTGAAGATATTCCGCGCACGTTACCCCCAGGTGAATGTGACGGTACACGACCTGATCAACGAACAGGTGCTGGAAATGGTGCGCGACCGCCAGGTGGAGCTGGGCGTGGCGTTTGAGCCGGCGGAAGGCTCGTCACTGGTCTTTACCCCGCTGTACCTGGACCGCTTCATTGCCGTGGTGCCTGGCGATTCACCGCTGGCGCAGTACGCCGAGATCGATTGGCAAACCCTGCTGGAGCAACCGTTTATTACCTTGCAGCGGCCCTCTACGGTGCGGGTGATGCTCGAAGAACACCTGGGCGCTTTAAAACGCAAGCTACCGGTGGCATTGGAGAGCCACCAATTGGCAACCGTGGGCAAGATGGTTGCCAGCGGCTTGGGCGTCAGCGCGGTACCGGCGTTATGTGCGCAGCAGATGCGGGAGGCGGGAGCCCATTGCATTACCTTGACCGACCCGGTGATAGAGCGGCCGATTGGGGTGTTGACCAAGCCGGGGTATGAACTGTCAGCCGCCGCGCAGGCGTTGTTTGACATCTTTCGCGATGAGGCGGGGAAGGGCCGGTTCCCGCTGTGACGCTTGCGTCAGCGCCGGTTTATATGAATAAAAAATAATCGCGCGCATAAAAAAGTCCGCTCGGCTAACCGGGCGGACTTAATGTTGTAATGATTTTTTATCAGCAGTATTTATCAATCACTTTAACTTGCGATTGGCCCTTGATGTTCTGCCATTCGGTATTAAGTGTATGGAACACCTGCTCGATAAAGTTACGATCGGCAGCCGCTTTTTTACCGACATAACCCTGGCCGCGGCGGTACATCCGCAGGCGCGCCGCCAGTTCACGGTTATTGCGGTCGAACTCCGCTTCTTCGGTGTGGGGCGCCAGGCAGTCAATTTTGACTTCGCCCGATTTACCAATCCACAGGATATGGTCGTCGAGTTTGTCTTTCTGCGCTGCGAACATATCAGCCAATTCATCGATAGTTGGTTGGTTGTTCAGATTCATGTGTAAGCCCCTTGACCAGTTGGCGATCTATCAATTGATTCGTTAATACACGTTTAAGTTGTCTCCGGTTCCGAAAACCGGGCGTCAGCGACTGTCTGCCGAATACGGGCAGGGTCTTGAACCTGATGCATGTAGTCTTGCTGATGAACTGCTACGCAATGGTTTCATAACGAAGACAAGCAGCGTTTGAGCTCCTTGTACCGATCCTTTCGGGCCGGTCAGCTTCATCAATCTGCCTTGTGGGCAGTGCACATCCGGAAAAAACAGCTCGGCGGTCAGACGAGCTTGTTCAAAACGCTTGTTGCCAACGCTCCCGATCCGGGAGACGTCTAGATCATGCAAGGACAAAAAGGTTACGTCAACGGTTATGTAGTGATTATTCTCGATCACTACATAAATCGCCGTGGGGACGGGAGGATGCAGGAGAAGGTGACTTGGGCGTCATTTTTTGTGCTGATTAGTCGCCGGCGCCAAGTGGCCATGCAGCGCTTGACCCTGGTGGGAGGGGGTAAGTCGAATCGTCGCACCGCCCCCTTCGACGGGTTGATCTGTGGTGTCTTTAGGCTCCCAGCCGCTCGGCCAGCAAAGGCAACAACCGCTCACAAGAGGCTTCGATTTTCACCTGCAAGAGCTCATCGCCTCGGGTCTTGCCCAGGTTAATGGCGATCACCGGCTTGCCCTGTTCGACCATCGCCTTGCACAGGCGAAATGCCGAATAGGCCATCAGCGAAGAGCCCACCACCAGCAAGCCCTCGGCCTGCGCCACTGCGGCCATCGCCCTGGCCGCAGTGGCCGGCGCGACGTTCTCGCCAAAAAACACCACATCCGGCTTCAGTCGTTCGCCATCGCAATGGGGGCAGTGGGGTACCTGGAACTGCTCTTCGAAGGTCGGGTCAAGCAAGGTGTCGCCATCAGGCGCCTGGACGGCATGCACCTGCGCCAGGTAGGGATTGGCGATTTCCATTTGCCGCTGAACGCCATCGCGGGGGCTGCGTAGCTGGCAATCCAGGCACAGTACTCGATGCAGGCTGCCATGCAGTTCGATGACATCGTGGCTACCGGCCTGATCATGCAGGGTGTCGACGTTTTGCGTGATCAGGCCGCTGATGCGCTGGCGTTGCTGCAGGGTCGCCAGCGCGCGGTGGGCGTTGTTCGGTTGGGCGATACGTACTCGCGGCCAACCCAGCATTGCCCGCGCCCAGTAACGGCGTCGCGCTTGCGGTGTGGCCAGGAACTCCTGGTACATCATCGGCGCCTTGCCCCGGCGTACGCCTTCGCTGTCACGGTAATCGGGTATCCCCGACGACGTACTGATCCCTGCACCGGTCAACACCAGAAAGCGCCGTTCGGCCAGGGCCCGGTGCAGGGTGTCGAGGTGATCCTCTTGATGTTCCAGCGTGTCGAGCATGGGGTCCCCTATTCGCCGCGGATGTATTGCTCCAGCTGTTTGATCAGGTCGGCCTGGTCGGCAATGGCTTCTTTTACCAAGTCACCGATGGAGAGCAGGCCCAGCAGTTTGCCGTCTTCGACCACCGGCAGGTGGCGCAGGTGACTGTCGGTCATGATGTTCATGCACTCATCGACCTTTTTATGGGTGTCGACGGTGATCACCGGAGAGCTCATCACCTCATGGACCTTTGTAGTGACCGACGACAGACCCTTGAGCATGATTTTGCGCGCGTAATCACGTTCGCTGATGATGCCTACCACCACGCCATCCTTAACGACCGGCAAGGCCCCGACGTTTTTCTCCGACATCCGGACCAGTGCTTCAAACACGGTGTGGTCGTGTTTGATGACATGGACTTCCTGGTTTTTCTGGTCCTTGGCTTTGAGCACTTGTGCAACGGTTTTCATGGCGACCACTCCGGTTTTTTTTAGTTAGTCTGGCTCCCCCTACAGAATCCTAGACGGCCCGCGCGGCGGCAAGGTCCAAAGCGGCGTTAAACCCGTCGAAAAACGTCATTCGCCGGTTTTTTTTACCTTTCATCCCGCATTCGCTGGCTTTTTGCCGCGCTTGGGGCTGCCGGCGGTCTTGCGGGGTGCGGCCTTGCGCTTCTTTTTCCACGGTGCGGCGCCTCGGCCCGCCGGGCTGGCCGGCCCCATGATGGTCATGCGCATGCCGTTGCAGCGCGCCACCTGCTTGCTCATCCAGGCCGCCTGTTTGGCGACGAATTCTTCCAGGCTCATCTCGCCGCTTTGCACCATGTCCAACGCCTGCTCCCAGATCGCGGTGGTTCCGGGGTCGGCGATGGCGCGGGGTACCGCGTCGATCAGGCTGAAGGCTGCCGGGGTTGCCGACAAGGCCTTGCCGTTCTTCACCAGGTAACCCCGGTCGAGCAACCCTTGGATAATGCCGGCGCGGGTGGCCTCGGTGCCGATGCCGGTGGTGTCCTTGAGTTTTTGCTTGAGCAGTGGGTCTTCCACCAGTTTCGCGACGTTTTTCATCGCCTTGATCAGGTCGCCTTCGGTGAAGGGTTTGGGCGGTTGGGTCCACAGGTCCTTCAGGTTGACCTTGGCCACTGCGTATTCCTGGCCTTGCACCAGTGTTGGCAAGGCCTGGGGGGCCGGGGCTTCGCGCCCCTTGGCCGGTGCGAGGGCTTCGGGCAAGGCCCGTTTCCACCCCGCTTCGATCACGACTTTGCCCACCGCGCGTAACGCCTGGCCCGCGCAGTCGAAATCCGCCTGAGTGCGATCGTATTCGTGGTTGGGCAGAAACTGCGCCAGGTAGCGCGCGCGAATAAGGGTGTAGACCGCGCGGTGCTTGCCGGTGAGTTGGCCAACGTCCTTGCCGGCCCCGGTGGGAATGATGCCGTGGTGGGCGCTGACCTTGGCATCATTCCAGGCTCGTGAGCGGCGCTGGGGGTCGATATGCGGCATCAACTCGTTCACTGCCGCATCCGCGCGGCCCAGCGCGGCGAGAATCTTCGGCGCTTCGCTGTGCTGGCTCAATGGCAGGTAGCCGCAGTCACTGCGCGGGTAGGTGATGACCTTGTAGGTTTCGTAGAGGGATTGGGCGATATCCAGGGTTTCCTGGGCGCCGAGCCCGAGCTTCTTCGAGCAGATTTCCTGCAGGGTGCCCAGGTCGAAGGGCAGGGGGGCCACTTCGCGCATGCGTTCGGTGCGCAACTTCACCAACTGTGCGCGGGCGGCCTGGGTCATGGCGTCGGCGGCGTCCCGGGCGAGTTGCGGGTTGAGGCAGCGGCCCTGGTCGTCACAGGCGTCCTCGGCGGCGCGCCATTGGGCTGTGAACGTCATGTGCTCATGACGCAGGTCGACATCGATCGCCCAGTACGCCACCGGCACGAAGTCGGCGATGCTGCGGTCGCGGTCCACCACCAGGCGCAACGTCGGGGTTTGCACGCGCCCCACTGGCAGCACGCCTTGGTAGCCGGATTGACGGCCGAGCAAGGTAAACAGGCGGCTCATGTTCATGCCGATCAGCCAGTCG
This sequence comes from Pseudomonas sp. FG86, assembly GCF_057808775.1. Taxonomy (NCBI): domain Bacteria; kingdom Pseudomonadati; phylum Pseudomonadota; class Gammaproteobacteria; order Pseudomonadales; family Pseudomonadaceae; genus Pseudomonas; species Pseudomonas sp. FG86. Next base: position 12,553 of record NZ_JBMDIS010000016.1, read on the forward strand.
GCGCGGGAGCGGCCCAACGCCGAGTGATACAGGCTGAAGGTCTCGGCACCGGGCTTGAGTGCGGCCAGGGCCTTGCGAATGGAGGCGTCGTCCAGCGCCGACAACCATAGCCGCTGGATCGGCCCGCGATAACGGCAATGTTCCACCAGCTCCCGGGCGATCATTTCGCCTTCACGGTCGGCGTCGGTGGCGATCACCAGTTCCTGGGCTTCCCCCAGCAGGCGCTTGACCGCCTTGAATTGGCTGGCGGTCTTGGGCTTGACCCGCATTTTCCATGTTTGCGGGACGATCGGCAGATCGGCGAGCACCCAGCGTTTGTACTTGGCGTCGTAGGCGTCGGGCGGGGCGGTTTCCAGCAGGTGGCCGATGCACCAGGTGACGGTGACTCCGTTGCCCAGCCAGCAACCGTCGCCACGGCGACTGGCGCCGAGCACGGCCGCGATATCCTTGGCCTGGGAGGGTTTTTCACAGAGGAACAGCCGCATGGTCAGCCCATTCGATACAGAGTTGAATGGGGAGCAGGATGGGCAAAAGACGGGAAATGATCAACCTTTATCTGGATGGATATACAGCTATTTGTGTGGCGCTGGAAAAAATGTGGGAGGGGCAGCCTCCCACAGGGGATCTCCTGTGTTCAGAAGATCGGTTTAGTTGTTATCGATATCCACATGCCGCGTTTCCTTGAGGCAGAACATCCCCACGATCAGGCTAACGCCAGTCACCGCTACCGGGTACCACAGGCCATAGAAGATATCGCCGGTGTACACCACCAGGGCAAACGACACGGTTGGCAGGAACCCACCAAACCAGCCGTTACCGATGTGGTAAGGCAGGGACATCGAGGTGTAGCGGATGCGCGTCGGGAACAGTTCCACCATCAGTGCCGCCAGCGGGCCGTAGCACATGGCTGCGATCAGGATCAGCGCGACGATCAGCACCACCACCATCACCTTGTTGACCTGGGCCACATCCGCCGAAGTCGGATAACCCGCCAGCGCCACCGCGCCACGCAGGGCGGCTTCGTCAAAACCATCGATACGCACTTCACCCACGCTCACTTGCACCGGGCTGCCGGCCGGGGCGGCGGCGCTGCTGTAGGGCAGGCCTTGCTTGACCAGGAAGGTCTTGACCTTGTCGCAGGGGCTGTCGAAACGCGCCTTGCCTACCGGGTCGAACTGGAAGGTGCAGGTGGCCGGGTCGGCCAGTACGGTGATTGGCGCCTGGTGGCTGGCCTGGTCCATCGCCGGGTTGGTGTAGTGCGCCAGGCTCTTGAAGATCGGGAAGTACAACGCGGTGGCCAGCAGCAGGCCGAGCATCAGCACCGGCTTGCGTCCAACCTTGTCCGAGAGCCAGCCAAAGAAGATAAAGAACGGCGCCCCGATCACGACGCTGATGATCAACAGCATGTTGGCCAGGGCCGGGTCCATCTTCAGGAACTGCGTAAGGAAGAACAGCACATAAAACTGCGCCGCGTAGAAGGTCACCGCTTGCCCGCCGTTGATGCTGAACAGCGCAATCAGCACCACCTTGAGGTTTTCCCATTTGCCAAAGGACTCGCGGATCGGCGCCTTGCTCGCCTTGCCTTCCTCTTTCATCTTCAGGAAGGCGGGTGACTCATGCAGGCTCATGCGGATCCAGGTGGAAATGCCCAGCAGTACGATGGAAAACAGGAACGGAATGCGCCAGCCCCAGACTTCGAACTGGTCACCGGTGAAGTAACGGCATGCCAGCACAACCAGCAGCGAGAGCAGCAGGCCGAGGGTGGCAGTGGATTGAATCCAGCTGGTGTGGAGACCGCGTTTGCCGACCGGCGCATGTTCGGCGACATAGGTGGCCGCACCGCCATATTCACCACCCAGCGCCAGGCCTTGCAGCATGCGCAGCACGATCAGGATGATCGGCGCCGCGATGCCGATGCTGGCGTAAGTGGGCAACAGCCCGACGCAAAAGGTCGCGACGCCCATCAGGATGATGGTGACGAGAAAGGTGTATTTGCGTCCGATCATGTCGCCCAGGCGACCGAATACCAGGGCGCCGAACGGTCGTACGACAAAGCCGGCAGCAAAGGCCATCAGGGCAAAGATAAACGCCGTGGTGTCGTTGACCCCGGCAAAGAACTGTTTGCTGATCACCGCCGCCAGGGCGCCGTAGAGGAAGAAGTCATACCACTCGAACACCGTCCCCAGGGACGAGGCGAAAATGACTTTCCTTGATTCGCTGGCGGTACTCGGGCTGACCGCCGAGCCCAGGACTTGAGCATGTTCTGACATCGGGTATCCCTCACAGTGATTATTTATTGTTGTTCCACTGTCGGCGCCAACCTCGGCGCCGGTCTGTTTTCCGTTCCTCGGTAGGAGCGGACTTGCTCGCGAAAATCGTCAACGATTACGCGGGAAACCTGGATGAACGCGGCGCCTTTGCGTTGTTCCCGAGCTGGCTTGCTCCTGCAGTATTCGGTGAAAGGATCAACTGCGCGGCTTTCTCGGCGATCATCAGCGTCGGTGAACAGGTATTGCCGGACGTAATGCGCGGCATGATCGAGGCATCGGCGATGCGCAGGCCGGGCACGCCATGCACGCGCAGTTGCGCGTCGACCACCGCGTCCTTGTCATCGCCCATGCGGCAGGTGCCCACGGGATGGAAGATAGTCGTTCCGATGCGCGCGGCGGCTTCGTGCAGTTGCTCTTCGGTTTGCAACGCATCGCCGGGCAGGTACTCCACGGGTTTGAACTGGCTGAGGGCCGGCGCCGCCACAATGCGCCGGGTCAGGCGAATGGCATCGGCAGCGACGCGCAAGTCTTCCGGATGGCTGAGGTAATTGGGCTGGATCAGCGGTGCATCCGCCGGGTTGGCTGAGCGAATATCGATGCGGCCGCGGCTGTGCGGGCGCAGGTCGCAGACCGACGCGGTAAAGGCCGGGAAGGCATGCAGCGGCTCGCCAAAACGCTCCAGGGACAGCGGCTGTACATGGTATTCAAGGTTGGCCGAGGTCTGTTCCGGGCCGGAGCGGGCAAACGCACCGAGCTGGCTGGGCGCCATCGACAGCGGGCCGCTGCGGTCATACAGGTAGCGCAGGCCCATGCCCATCTTGCCCCACACGGTGCCGGCGATCTGGTTCAAGGTGCGGGCGTTTTCCAGCTTGTAGATCAGCCGCAGTTGCAAGTGGTCTTGCAGGTTGCCGCCGACACCCGGCAGTTCATGCACCACGTCAATGCCCAGCGGCTTGAGCACATGGGCGGGGCCGATTCCCGAGCGTTGCAGGATACCCGGCGAACCGACGGCGCCGGCGCATAGCACGATCTCCTTGCGGGCTTCCCAACTGACCTGCTGGCCGTGCTGGCGCCCGAGTACCTTGGAAGCGCGGCCGTTCTCCAGCAGCACACGGTCGACCTCCACCTCGGTCAGCACGGTCAGGTTAGGCCGTTGGCGGATTGGCTTGAGAAATGCCTTGGCCGCATTCCAGCGTACCCCGGCCTTCTGATTGACCTGAAAGTAGCCGCAGCCTTCGTTATCGCCTTGGTTGAAGTCGCTGATGTTGGCAATGCCGCTCTGCGCCGCGGCGTCGCGAAACGCATCCAGGATCGGCCACGACAATCGTTGTTGTTCTACCCGCCATTCGCCGCCATCGCTGTGGAATTCCGAGCCGCCGGCAAAATGGTTTTCGCTCTGCTTGAACAGCGGCAGCACGTCTTTCCAGGCCCAGCCGGCGTTGCCTGCCGCCGCCCAGCCGTCATAGTCCTGGGCCTGGCCGCGCATGTAGATCATGCCGTTGATGGAGGAACAGCCCCCCAGCACCTTGCCGCGTGGATAACTCAGGGCGCGGCCTTGCAGGCCCTCCTGGGCTTCGGTCTTGAAGCACCAGTCGGTGCGCGGGTTACCGATACAGAACAGGTAGCCGACGGGGATATGGATCCAGGGGTAATTGTCGCGACCACCGGCTTCGAGCAGCAGCACGCGGTGGGCGGGGTTGGCGGACAGTCGATTGGCCAGCAGGCAACCCGCGGGGCCGGCGCCTACTACCACGTAATCGTATTGCGCAGCTGCAATGGGCATCTGAGGTCTCGCTTGTTTTTCTTATTGGCTCCATCCTAGTTGTTAGTTTTCGTCTTAAAAATGTTAGTTTTTACCCAGCTGCTGTGCGTTTTTAAACAGCGCTGCCGGTAGGCGCCAGCCCCTTTGGCGAACGAGCTTGTTGTGGCGAGGCTTAAGTCATTATTTATGCCCAAGGGAGAAAGGCGACATGTTCGACTGGAATGACCTGCGGTATTTCCTGGAGTTGCAGCGCAGCGGCCGCCTGCTGACTGCCGCACAGCGCCTGAAAACTACCCACGCCACGGTGGCGCGGCATATCGAGGCCATCGAGAAAAGCCTGGGTACGGCGTTGTTTGTGCAGCACGCCCAGGGCTACGAGCTGACGCCTGCTGGCGAAGCCTTGCTCAAGCACGCCGAAGCCATGGAAAACGTCGCGCTGCTGGCCGAAGACGAACTCACCCACAGCGCCGCTCCGCTAGGCAAGATCCGCCTGGGCGTGGCCGAGGGCCTGGGCGTGATGTTCCTCGCCAGCCGCATGGGCGGGCTGTTCGAGCGCTACCCAGGGTTGGAAGTCGAGCTGGTGGCGGTGCCGCGCTTTGTCAGCATTCTCAACCGCGAAGCGGAAATCAGTATTCACCTCGAACGCCCCAGCGTCGACCAACTGGTAACGCGCAAGCTCACCGACTACCGCCTGGCCCTCTACGCCAGCCGCGCCTACCTGGCGCGCACGCCACCGATTGAAAAACGCGAAGACCTCGCGGCCCATTCATGGATCGATTATGTCGACGACCTGCTGTTCAGCCAGGAATTGAAGTTCCTTAGCAGTTTCTGCCGTAACCCCAAGGTGGTGTTCCACAGCACCAGCGTGATCGCCCAGCACCAGGCGGCACGCTCGGGGTTGGGGATTGCCGTGTTGCCGTGCTTCATGGCCGCCGGCGACCCCGACCTGGTGCCGTTGCTGCCGGGGGAGGGGATTCAGCGCAGCTACTGGATCAGCTCGCGCAGGGAGTTGCACAAGTCGGTGCGGCTGCGGGTGTTGTGGGATTACGTGGTGGAGTTGTGCGCGCGGGAGCAGCCGCTGCTGCTCGGCGAATCCAACTGAAGAAACCGGATCAACAATGTGGGAGGCTCCGCTAAATCTCCAACTTGGCGCTGTCGCGCAGCAAACTGGAGCCCCTGTGGCGAGCGGGCTTGCCCCGCGTTGGGCTGCGAAGCAGCCCCAAGACCAGCCGCCCCGGCAATATCTGATACACCGCATTCTGCTTTATTGGGGCTGCTTCGCAGCCCAACGCGGGGCAAGCCCGCTCGCCACAACAAGCCGGCTAGCCACAACAGCCCGTTCGCCGCAAAAATGCGGTCATGGGGGTGCAAGCCCCCTCCCACTTTGATGGGTGGCGTTGGTTGAATCGAGTCAATCGCGCAATACGAATTCCGCACTGCCCAATCGCTCCCCATTCACCAGCACATGCACCTTATGCCTGCCAGGGTAGTGCTTGCGCGTGGTCAGTTCGCGGATGTGCTGCTCGCGGCTGATGCGTTGATGTTCACCCGCCGCCAGCGTGAAGGCCTTGAGCTTGAACACCTTGGCCGCGCTGTGGCCGGCGCTTTTGACATAGTCGATGGCGTAGTCCACCACCAGCTTTTGCGCGGTGGCGGCGGTGGACTCCAGGCTGAACGACAGGTTGATGCGCTCGCCCAGTTTGATGACCGCCGGCGAGACGTTCAAATGATGAATCTTCACCTCGGCCTTGGCCCCTGCGCCCATGATCGTCAGTGCCCGGGTGTTGCCTTGCTTGATCAGGCTGCGCAGTGCATGGCGTGCAATCCAGGCGGTGTGGGGGTTGTCGAGGTTCCAGCCTTCAATCAGGCTGAGCACCCAGTCCGGGTGGTCCTTGGTGATGTCGTTGAGATGGTTGGCCACGGACTTGCGCACGTAGAGGCTGCTGTCGGCCTTGAGGTTGTCTAGGATCGACGCGCACAGCTCGGGGTTGGCCTGCACTTCGGCCAGGCGAAACGACCAGGGCAGGCGTGGCCGCGAGCCCTCGCTGGCGAGGCGACGTACGTGTTCGTTGGTGTCCCGCGACCACTGTTGCATCACCGCCAGGGTGCGGTGGAAATCGTGCAACAGGAAGTGCCGGATGGCGAATTCGGCCGAACCGAACGTGGTGAAGTATTTGAGCGCGGCCATGGAGCGCTTGAAGTCATCCCGGCCGTAACTCGCCACGTAGTGCGGCAGGAACAGGCTGACAAACCCGCTGTTCAGGCGCGGCGCCAAGGCGTAGAGCAATTTCAGGGTCTGCGGGTAATCCAGCGCGATTACCGCGTGCAGGCTCTCGCTGACCCGCGCCATGCGCTGCATCACCGACAACTCGGCCAACCCGGCCTTCGCATGCTTGAGGAAACCCTTGGCGTCGAACGCCGGATACACCGCGCTCATTTCGGTGGCGATGTGTTGCAGGCGTTCGACGTTGAAGATTTCCTTGAGGGCCGGGGCGCTTTGGTCGGTCATCGGTGATTCCTGTGGGGGTTAGAGAAACCAGCGGTACTCCCGCGCGTTGATCTCTTGCTGAAACGCCAAGTGATCCTGACGCTTGTTTTCGCAGTACACGTCGACAAATTCCGCCCCCAGCTTATCGCGTACCACGGGGTGATGTTGCATGGCGCGCACGGCGTCGAGCATTTCCAGGGGGAAGTCGGCGCCGCTGGTGCGGTCCTCGTTCAGCGGTGTGATGGGTTCGCGCTTGGCCTCCAGCCCATGTTCCAGCCCGGCCAGGATCGCCGCCAGCACCAGGTACGGGTTGGCATCGGCGCTGGCCAGGCGGTGTTCGATGCGCAGGTTGCGTGGGTCGGACTCGGGAATGCGCACGCACGCATCGCGGTCTTCAAAGCCCCAGCTCGCACGGGTTGCCGCGTTGACCGTACCGCCCAGGCGGCGAAAGGCGTTGTGGTTCGGTGAGAATATCGGCATGCAGTGCGGCAGTAACTCCAGGCAGCCGGCAACGGCATGGCGCAGGGGTTGTTGCTGGTGCGCCGCGAGCAAGTTATTGCCGGCGCCGTCATAGAGGCTGACATGCACATGCATGCCGCTGCCGGGAAATTGCAGGTAGGGCTTGGCCATGAAGCTGGCGCGGTAGCCATGCTTGAGCGCGACGCCACGGGTGCTGCGGCAGAACAGGGCGGCCCAGTCGGCGGCACGCAGGCCATCGTCCAAGTGGCCGAAGTTGATCTCGAACTGGCCAGGGCCGAGTTCGGCGGTGATCACCGTGATGTCGATGCCCTGGTCCTTGGCGGTTTGCGCCATATCGTCGAGCACTTGCGAGAAACGTGACAGCCGTTCGATATGCAGGTTGGGCTGGTCATCGGCGTCGTCGCTCAACGGGTCACGGGCATATTGCGGCAGGCCATTGTCGAGCTTGCGGTCGAACAGGTAGAACTCCAGCTCAAACGCGACCACCGGGTGAATGCCTTTGTGGTGCAGACGCTCCAGCACCTTGGCCAACACTTCCCGAGGCTCGAATTCGATGGGCGCCTCGGTGCCGTCCGAGGTGATCAGCATCTGCCCCAGGGGCTGGCTCTCCCAGCTCACTGGCTTGAGCGTGCCTGGCACCAGGCGGCGGTTGGCGTCGGGGTCGCCGTCGTTGAAGCAGTAGTCGCCGATCTTGAACAGCCCGCCCTGAGTTCCCAGCAGCACGGCATTTTGCGGCAATTTCAATGGGCCGCCGGCGGCGACTTTTTCCAGCATCTCCACCGGGTAGCGCTTGCCGTAGAAATGCCCGGGGATGTCCAGGGCGATCAGGTCGACGTAACGCACGTCGGGATGGTTCTGGCGAAAGGTCCGTACTTCGGCCAGTAACGTGGAGGCATGGCTTTTCACGGGTGTTGCTCCTAGTTGTAGACCCACAGCACGCGGGCGGGCAGATCGGTCAGGTTGGCATAGCGACAATGGGCGTAACTGGCCAGGTGGAAGCTGTCGCCGGGGCCCAGGGTCACCGATTCGGCTTCGCCTTCCACCCACAGCGTCAACTCGCCTTCCAGTACAAAACCGGCCTGCTCGGCGCGGTCGCTCATGCTCTGTTCGCCGCTGTTGGCGCCGGGGGCCAGCAGGCTGTCGAGCATCGAGAACGCGCCGTTCATGCTGGGCGAGACGAGGATGTCGGTGATGCCGTTGGCGTAATACACCGTGCGCCGCTCATTCGGGCGGGTCACCCAGTCCACGGCCTTGGGTTTGGGCCGGCTGTAGAAGTAAGTGGTTGGCACATCGAGGGCGTGGCTGATGGCGGTCAGATCCGCCACGGTCGGGCGCGACAGGCCACGCTCAACCTGGGACAGGAAGCCCACCGAACGCTCGATTTTTCGCGCCAATTGGGCGAGGGTGAGCTTCTTGTGCTTACGCAGGTCGTGGATCAGCGCAGCCAGGGTGGCGAGTTCTTCTTGTTGGCTCATGAAATTTATGTCGAATAATTTCATGAAAAATTACAGGATTAATTTCACGCAGGCAATGCCCATGCAGTCGGAGCCGTGTTTGTTCGCCCTCGACGGCGCCAGGCGTTCGTGCTGCTCACTTCTGGCTGAATGATTCCCCGTGCCTGCGGTCGGAACCTGGGTACGTGTCATTCATTGAAGGAGCCCCCATGAAGTCCAGAACACTCGCTGCTTGCCTGCTGGTCGCCGCCAGCCTGTCCACCGCCAGCTTTGTCGTGCAGGCTGGAGATACCCCGCAGGAAACTGTGCAGCCCTCCAACATCAACACCCGCGACTTGAAAGAGGGCGACCGCGCTCCGGATATCCTGATGCGCAAGGAGTCGGCCGTCAGCGACTGGAAAAAGCGCGGCCTCAAGCAACCCGAAGAAGACAGCCAGTGGGCACGGGTGGGTGACAAGTTCGTGCTGCTCAAAACCACCAACGGCACCATTCTCGAGATCACCCCAGTCAAGAAATAAGCAGGTGGCAGCACCTGCTTTTTTCGAGATTCCTGGGTTAAGGTAACCGGCTGAAATGGTCGCGTTACCTTTAAGGAAAAGAGCAGGATGCTTGCCACAATAAGAAACTACCCCCGCACCGTGAACCTGCTGCTGTCGGCTACCTTGATGCTGACGCTGGCCAAAGCCATCACCTTCCCCTACCTCGTGATCTACCTGACCAGCCACTTTGCACTGGACATCAGCCAGGTCGGCCTGGTCATCGGCAGTTCGCTGATTGTCGGTTCGCTGCTCAGCGTCTATGGCGGGTTTCTGGTCGATCGCATCAACAGTTATCGGCTGCTGCTCGGGTTGAGCGTGCTATTTGCGCTGGGCTTTGTCGGCACGGTACTCGCGCAGAATATCTGGACGTTCTACAGCTGCCTGATCCTGATCAACCTTGCTTATGCGGTGATCGACATTGCCGTCAAGGCCGGTTTCGCCAGCCTGTTGCCGGAAGAGGCGCGCAGTGAAGTGTTTTCCATCAAGTACACCCTGACCAATATCGGCTATGCGGTGGGGCCGTGGTTTGGCGCGATGGTGGCCAAGCTGGATATCAGCCTGCCGTTCATTCTGTCGGCCCTGTTGGGGGTGGGGTTTTTCCTGCTGTACTGGCGCTGGGGTGATCGCTCATTGGCTACCGCCGATGCGATGCAAAAACCGGTGTCATTCCTGGCCGTTGGCGGCGTGCTGCTGCGCGACCATCGCCTGGTGTGCTTCACCCTGGGTGGCCTGCTCAGTGCGGTGGTGTTCGGCCAGTTCACCGCGTACCTGTCGCAGTACCTGGTGACCACCACCACGGCGGAATATACCTACACCGTGATCAGCGCCGTACTCACCACCAATGCCGTGCTGGTGATTGCCTTGCAGTATGTGATCGGCCGACGTATTTCCCACCGTCACCTGAGCCGCTGGCTGATCTTCGGCCTGAGCATGTTCATGCTGGGCTTGATCGGTTTCGCGCTGTCCACCAGCGTGTGGTGGTGGGTGCTGGCGATGGCGGTGTTCACCATTGGGGAAATCATCGTGTTCCCGGCCGAGTATATGTTTATCGATCGGATTGCCCCGGACCACCTGCGGGGCATGTACTACGGTGCGCAGAACCTGTCGAACCTCGGTGCCGCCCTGGGGCCGGTATTGTGTGGGCTGGTGCTGGCCAGCCTGCCGGCACACTACATGTTCTACATGCTCGGTGCGTTTATCGTCGCGGGCGGGGTGTTCTATTTCATTGGTTCGTCGTTGAAGGCAAGTCATCGATCATGAGCTTGCCCATGTTGTTGCTTTGCAGTTCGTAGCGCAGCTCTTCGACCATCTTTTCCACTTCTTGTGGGGTCTGCAGCCGATTGGTGTTGATGCCGGTCACGACCAGGTCGACCCGACCGGTTTGAGCGTCGTAGACCTTGAGGGTCAGCGATGCGTCCCGGCACAGTGTGAATTCGCAGGTCAGCGGCGCCAGGCCTTCTTCGATGCAATTTCGCAGTTGAGAGAGGGTGAACATGTGGGTTCCTTCAAGGGGGTCGTTTTGCGACTGCACAGGTTCAAAGACCTGTGCTCACCCTGGAAGGTTAAGGATTGCAACGACACGCGATAAGGCGAATTCGCACTAGCCTCACTAGTGCATTTGCACTTTTAGCGCTTGTTCTTGACCCGCATTTCTCCGGCAAACAACCCGCGTTCACGGGCCCAGACGATGGCTGCACTACGGCTGTGCACCCCCAGCTTGGAGTACACCGTCGCCACATGGTTACGCACGGTATTCGGCGCCAGTTTAAGGCGTGAGGCGATCTCCTTGTCGGCCAGGCCTTCGCAGATCAATCCGAGCACATCGCGCTCGCGGGCAGTGAGGTCGGTGAAGGTAACGTTTGGCAGGTTGGGGCTGTTGACGCTCTTGGCATTGGCCAGTTTTTCGATCAGGGTCTGGCTGAACCAGGAAGCGTCCTGCATCACTTCTTCGATGGCCGCCACCAGTTCCAGCTCCGAGCGTTTACGTTCGGTGATGTTCATCAACACCATCAGGTAGCAGGGCACGTCCTGGATGATCACGGTGTCGGCGGAGACTACGCAGTCGATCACCTCATCGCCTTTCTTGCGCACCTTCAGGTCCAGCCCATCGAGGTTGCCGGCTTTTTCCAAGGTAGTGAACAGCTGCGCACAGGCCTGGGCGCTGTCGATAAAGTCGATGTCTTCGATGGCCTTGCCGATCAACTCTTCACTGATGTAGCCCGTGATGTTCATGAACGCCTCGTTGATATCCACCACCTGGCGGTTGGCGGCGCTGCATACCAGGGTGGGCACCGGGGTCAGTCGAAACGACTTGGCGAAGCGTTCTTCACTCTGGCGCAGGGCGATTTCCGCCTTGCGTCGTGGCTCCAGGTCGGTGAAGGAAAACAGCATGCAGTCTTCCTCATTCATGTCCAACGGCTGGCCAGCGACGATCACCAACTTGCTGCCGCCTTCGGGCAGGCGCAGTTCGGCTTGCATCTGCGGGATGGTCGCCCCTTCGCTCAGGCGTTGGATGGCCAGGTCCTTGCGCTCGGCCTGTTCCAGCACATCCAGTTCATACACCGAGCGGCCGATCACCTGGTCGCGGTTGTAGCCGGTCATCTCCAGGAACCCCTGATTGACCTTGATATAGCGCAGGTCGCTCAGGCGGCAGATTACGGCGGGCGCCGGGTTGGCGTTGAAGGTTTTCTCGAAGCGTTGTTCGGCGCTGGCCCATTCGGTGGCATCGCTGAGGATCAGCACCAGCAACTCCGGCTCCCCGCGCGCGTCGGTCAGCACCAGGCTGCGCAGGCGGTGCACCCAACTGCGGTGGTCGTCGTCGAGGGGCGTGACTTCCACCACCACATCACTGAATTCTTCACCGGCTGCCACACGGCTCAGCGGGTAGCTGTCCAGCGGCAGCGGGTGGTTGTTGCGATAACGCAGGGCGAAGCGCTTGGCGTACTGCTCGGTGTTGGCGCCCAGCGCCAGGACGTCGCTGACACCGTGCATGGTCAGCGCGGCTTCATTGGCCCAGAGGATGGTCTGGTCGACCTCGGCCAGTATCACACCATCGGACAGACCGGAAATGATCTGCTGCAGTTGGCGGCGGTTGGTTTCTTTGGCTAAGACGTCCTGGCTCATGGTTTCTCCGTGGTTGGCGATCCGTGTCCCGGGCGGGGGAGGGGCGCATGGGAAGTACGACATCCGGGCTTCAAGATAGTGCACAGCAATTGTTGAGCGGCGGCAGGGGCGAATGTGCCGGTAGGAAGGCTGTGTTTGTGTTCGGGCGGAGTTAACACTCGATAAGTACAAGCAAATGATGATTAAGGTTGTTGATGGGGTTGCCAAAATTTATCAATAAACTCGCCATTTGAGCGCTAATTAATTGATGTGTTGGTCGGTTTTTTTGAGCGTCTTGTCTGAGTTCATGAAGTTAAAAGACGAACGGTATGCTGACCTGTTAGAAATGACAGTAGACGTCGCTGGAAAGTGGCGGTTAACTAAATTCTGATGCGGCTTAAATCAAAGGCTGTAAGGCAAAAAGTATTAGTCTTTAGGGGTGTGTTTTTTGATTTTTGGAGGCGGTCAGGGAGAGATATCGTTTAAGGGGTTTGTTTGTTTTTTGAGTGTTCTAGATAACTTGTAGGAGATGAAGATATGAAAAGCTCTACAATCGCGCTGCCGAAGGCGACTAATGTAACTATTATAGGCGAGCTGGTTCCTGGAGGTTCGGTTCGAGGAAGTTATTTTTATGATGGTGCTGGGACTGGGCCGGAAGAAGGGTCGATTTATAGGTGGTTTATAGATGAGCAGCAATATGCGCCAACGGAAAATTTGGATTTTCCAATCAGGTCCAGTGCAGCGGGAAGAACATTGCGCTTTTCCGTTGCGCCAAAGTCAGATAGCGGTGCAATTGGTAGCGAGGTCGTGTCACAGCTCTATCATATAGGTACTGGATATCAGAATATATCTGACGAGGAGAGTGAGAATAGCTTCCTAAAGCAACGTGGCAGTTTTGCTATTTATAATCACGAACCAAGTGATCAAATATTTATCTCAAGTGGCGGTGCCTATTCTGTGATGGATGGGAGTAGCCAAAGCGTCACGGTTAAGGGAAGTGGAGCGCATGCAGGAACACCAGGGACTGAAATTCTACAGTATTTGCAGAATAACCCCGCAACACGTATCTACTCAACTGAAAAAGATTTTGCTGCTCTTGTTCCAGTGTTAGGTAGTACTAAGCGGTTGTTGTTGTGGGGGGCAAATATTGGTGCAATTCCACCGGAGCTTGAGCTGAATAATGTACGGTATGTTTATAGTAATCTCGGTGCTTTTGCATTTATTTATGATAATCCTCCTCCGGGTAGAAATACTATTGGTGCTTTTGGTCATGCGGCGAATGGCGGGGTTGTACCGGAGGATATTCAGCGAACCTTGTTATTCGACAAGCCTCGGGCAATTTATGCTGCTCCATTATCCTTCGCTGTGTTGACTGAAGCTGGGCGTGTGTATTCATGGGGCAATCGTGATGGAGGCGGTTTTATCTCAGGCACTGTCAGAACCCAGTTGGACCGGCTCAATGTTGAACAAATCATCAGTAGCGGCGGTGCATTCTGTGCGATTGGTTATGAGCGATTCTCTGATCCTAGTATTAAAAGTATTGTGACATGGGGAAGTATCCAAATGGGAGGAGTTCCTAACCCTTCGGATATTGAAACTATTCTCGATGATGATGGCGTTGTTCAGGTAGTCGCCAGTCGTAATGCTTTTTGTGCGATCACACGGCGTAGGAGAAAAGCCGTGAGCTGGGGAGGGGCTGAAGGTGGCACCATGACCGACGCGGCCAAGGCACTATCCGCTCGTGGCGGTATTGTCATGTGCAAGGGGTCTGCTTGGGCATTTTGTATGATGAATAGATTCGGAGATATCGAAGCGTGGGGGAAATCTGATATGGGGGGGACGACCCCCTCCTCAAGTGAGGCGAGAGATGCTGAGCAAGTACTCAATGAGAGCGGTGAAAAGGCTCGAATCTCGGCTGTGTTTAAAACTATGAATGTTGAGGAGTGGTACCGTAAGCGTTTTCTGGATAAAAGCATTACATGCGTGTGTGATAGTGTCGGAGACACGAGCAGTAGTCTTTATAAGCTGATTACCGAGTCAGGAACAATTACATTGTCCTCTAATGACACGAGCTTCTTTTTATGTAGTCAGCATGCAGATGGCCGCACCGAGAGTTTAATTGCATGGGGCAATAGTGGATATGGCGGCTCGATTCCTCAGGGGGTCCGTCAAGTGCTGATGGCCAGTAAAATAACTTCAATAAAATGTACTAATGGTGCTTACGGAATTATTAGTGATCAAGGGAGTGTGGAAGGCGCTGTCAATGTCTTTGGTGGAACGAATGCTCAGAACGAAGCAGGTGAAGTCCCCGAACCCTTGAAGAGTTATGTGGCAGCAAACGTACAAGAACTTTATTCCATGAAGCAAATGCCTACTCAAGCTCCTTCCGCCGCTCGGCTACCTTCTGCGTTTGCTGCAAGGAGTAAAAATGGCAGTTATGCCATATGGGGAGCGCGGACTCTTGTTCCCAATGAAGTGATTTTTCCCAAGTAACGGAGTCGGCATTGCTATCACGAAAAGTTAATCAGCCTTGGGCTTGCACCCTAAGCCCAAGGTCTTTTCTGTTTCTATAGGTATTGTTGCTGGGAGCAAAAAAATGGAAATTCATAAAGAAGAGGAAGCAGGTTCTCCTGTTGCTTCTGATCTAGAGATTATCGGAGATATTCTAGTCGGTGCTACTGTACATGGTATTTATAGTTACGATCGCAATGGCGGAGCCGCAGAAGGTATCTCACGCTTCTATTGGTATATTAATGGCGTCCGTTTGGTGGAAGAGGGGTTGCTGGATATAAAGTTAAAGCCCGCTGATGCAAAGAAGTTTCTACAGTTCTCGGTTGTTCCTGTCGCTTCTGATGGCAGTGAGGGGGTCGAAACCTTTTCTGATCTTTATGAGGTTCGTTCTGGATTTCAAAATATTTCGGATGAGGAGAATGAGTGGTGTTACATGAAACAACGAGGGAATTTCTCATTTCATATTCCCGAACCCGCAGACAGGTTGCTTGTCTCTACTGGGGGCGTGTTTGCAATCCTGGTGCCTGAGACCGGTGATGTTTATTTGGAAGGGCAAAATGGTTGGGGCTTGCCGGTACCTGATGAAATACGAAATTATCTAAAAAATAATAGTGCGATAAAGTTGTTTTCTTCCGAGTTTAGTTTTGCTGCGTTAGTCAGCTTAGGCACTACGAATCAATTGTTGTGTTGGGGCGCGACCATTCCTGCGATATTACCGCCCTTGCAAGGGATAAGGTCTGTTTATAGTACTCGGAGTGCTTTTGCTTTTATCTATGATAAGCCGCAGCCTGGAGAAAATAGCATTGGTGCGTTAGGCCCTTTGAATAATCCGGCGTCCACTGTGCCCGCAGATATTCAACGGGCATTATGGTTTGATCCTCCTGACGCCATCTATGCTGCCGATGACGCGTTTGCTGTTCGAACCGTTGGTGGGCGGGTTTACGCGTGGGGGATTCCCGAGAATGGTGGCAGCATTCCCGCCAATGTACGAACACAACTCGATAGAATGTTTGTAGTGAAAATAGTCGCATCAGCGATTTCATTTTGCGCGATTGCAGAAGATGGCGACATTGTCGTATGGGGGCATGCGACAGGTGGGGGAACTATCCCGGCGGACCGTCTGGAAAGGATTTTGGACGACGGAGGTGTGCAGTCAGTCATTGCTGCGACTTGTGCATTTTGCGCAATAACTAAAAACAGGCAGCGGGCAATAAGTTGGGGGCGCGAGGGCGAGGGTGGGAACATGTCTGCGTCTGCAGCTGCGCTGGCATTACGTGGGAACATTGTAATCTGTAAGGCTGCCAGATGGGCTTTTTTAATGGTGAACGGCAGTGGTCAGGCAGAAGCATGGGGCGCGACGAAATACGGTGGTGCACCCCTAGACCTTCAAACTAAAGAGGAAATTAGTACCGCGTTAGAAGATGCAGATCCGGTGCCTGGTTATCCCCGGCGCATGTCGGAGAAGTCCAGCATGCAAAAAAGGCATTTTAATGTTTCTTCGTCGGTCAATACAAATAATGGAAGTGTGAGCGTCTATTCAAATGACGTCAGTTTTTTTGTGCTGGGCCGGTATGAGGATGGTCGAACCAGTTCTCTCATAACGACAGGTTTGAATACACATGGAGGGCAGATGAGTGCGGCATTGCGTCAAGTACTTATGGCTAGCCTCATTCGTGATGTTTACTGTACCAATGGCGCCTATGGTGTAATCACTACGGCAGGAGGAACGGAAGGGGCGGTATGGGTATGGGGAGCGACATTGGCGATGGAGGATGCTGGAGAAATCCCTCCGGATTTGGAAGTCTATTTGCGGAGTGGCGTGACGGAGCTGTATTCGATCAAACGCTATCCCTATGTTCAATCGCCACCGCCACCACCTCCAGTCCCCCAGCCGGTAGATCCGTCGTTTGCAGCCAAGCGCAGTGATGGGACGTTCGTGCTGTGGGGGGGGAATGTTAAAAATCAACATGTCGATCCTCGGACACGATAGATACACGCGCAATAGTTGATTAACGTTCATGAATGTCTTGTTCGGCGTCTTTGATTATGCGCTGTGGTGTAGAGGCTTTTTTGGGTGTAAAGACCATCATGGTAATAAGAGAGGCGACTTTGAATGTCGCCTCTCGTGGAGATTGATAATTATGTTTTTCTTTAAGTTATCTCTAGGAGTTGGATTTGATCCACGAGAAATGTTGCCGTGGTGTTGACGGAAAAGTAGATCTTCGCAGTATGGGTGTTATCAGGCGTTAAAGTGCCAGTGGTAAATACATGGCTGAACCGCACCCAGTTTCTGTTCGGTATCACCATTTTTATAACTGTCATTCCGGAAAATTCGATTCTAATCGCAGGTTGCGTGTTGTTGCCTGAGGTTTTGCAATAAAAGCTTACTTCATATTGTGTGTCGCTGTTCAAGTGATCGTAAATTTTTTGTAATCCGGGCTCGACTATTTCTGAACTGGTTTTAGATGCCTTCCAGCAAACATTCTCAGCGCCATCAATGACGAGTTCACCTCGGCCAGATACTTTATTGGTCCAACTATTCCAATTGTGGTTGTCGAAGTTTGTATCGTCTTTAAAAGGGTTTTTAATCTCTCCGACTTGTACTGTTCGTCGCAGGGATTCTTTGGAAGGTTCTGAACCTCGGTCGATACTGTAAAACACCTCTGTAAGGCGATTGTTAAAGCGCCTGAGGTGGACTTGCGGGACATCAAATGTCACGTCCTCATCGGGTGGAAGTTCTTCAACTAGTCGACTGTCCGTGTATTCGACAGTGTCCTCTTCACTTGCTGCGAGCATGGTCACTGATAACGTGTTGGACGGTTGCCAGCTCATTTGTGCGGGGAAACGGATAGTGATCTTAGGCAGATTAGGATCCACATCGTCGCCTATTTGTTGATCTATTGTCGGTGCAAGCCATTCAGTGATTTCGCCGATGACCCTCAAATGACGGTTGTAGGAGCGTTTGTCTGGCAGGAGCGCTCCCTGCAGAAGGTAATGCACAGTCGAAGTGCCCTTCGCTATTGCGGTGACCAGTGCATTGTCGATTTCAAACTCATAGGTTCCTTCCCCTGAGATAGCCTGACTAGGCGTCGCTGGAACCGAGTTTCCCTCACTGTCTACGCCCGCCCATATAAGGGTTACAAGACTGTAGTTTCGAGCATCGGATTCGTCGATCTCGAACTGGATTTTTACATTCCGGTTATCTAACTCTTCCAGGTCGATGTCCCGCTCAGTGATAGGAAACACTACCTTAGGTGCTTCCGGGCGTTGGGTGTTCAGATGCACGTCCACCAATGTTATCGCCGACCATGGCGCCCATTCATCAGGGTAGTTACCGGTTGGACCAATGACTTGGAAGGCTACTGGAATGGTTTCGCCGTTCCCAGCTGCATCGATGGTTGGATAATTAACCCGGACCTTTATGTCTTTTTGGACTTCATCAAGCGTAACTCGATGCGTTACGGTTTGTGAGCCCCAGGCAAGGACGATCTGGTCGTAGGCGGACATATTCAGCCATTGCCGAAAGAGTACTTCGAAGCCACGAGTGGCTATTTCATCGTTTACCCCATCCCTGAGTACGTCTGTTGGCAGTTCAAATATTAGATTCTGATTGCCTGGCAGATCGTGATCGAGGTCTCGCCCTCCTGGGCGTTGCAGATTGATCCGTAAGCGTAACGGCTGAGTCTTCCTCAGATTGCCGCTCGGACGCTCGACTTCGACAAATACTGATTCGGCCCAATACTCTCGAATGTGATTTTTGAAGACGGTCAGTGGAATATAGGTCAATCCCTCGTCGGCCTCGGTTATACGTTTATAGGCTACGTGGTTATTCTCGTTACCCCAGTACAGGCGAAACTCAGTGCCTGGAGGGGTGCCATCGGGTCTATCCATATGCACGACCAGTGGATGCTCAACGTGGCGAAGGCCAATGCCTCCGTCAGCTGGCCCATTGGGGTTTTCAGGGCGCTCTATATCCTCTGGAATTTGAGCCTGTATCCCATGAATCTTTACCGGCGGTAAAAGCTCTTCGTACGTGCTTGGAGTATCCATAATGAAGCTCCATTATTGGAGTGAGGCGATGGAATGAGGAAAATAAATCAAACACCCTTTGATCATTGCTGACTACTGTCAGAATTAACAGGTCGCGCCAAAGGTTCTACCGAGCGAGCGGTGTTTTGGCACAGATCAATGTTTGTTAACGTGCAAGTAAGTCTCTATGGCCTCTGTCTATGAACCCCGCCGTTTGCTGTTTCGCGAATCCTGGAGTTCCGTCCTGGCCGGTAGCGCCATAGCCCTGCTGACTTACCAGGTGCGAGGTGTGCTGGCCCGGATCCTCACCATCTTGCTCACTACCTGGTTGCTCGCGGGTTTGGCCGCCAGTGTGGTCTGCACCGCCGGCAATGGGGTCGATAAAGGCCTGTCGGTTGCGGGCAGTGGTATCGCTGCCGTAGCGCCGGGGATGGGCGATAGCATCGCGGCAACTGAGCGCACAGGGCATCCAGCTGGACTGGAACAGCCTGCAAAGCGAGCTGGATACCTTGCTCAAGCAAAGCGGCAAGCCTGACTGGATCCGGCCAACGTCGAGTAGAAAACCGACCAGGCCGCCGTCGATGGCAAGCAATCGACCAGTGTCGCAGCAAGCAATCCTGCTCAGGCCGCCTGGCACTGAACACGCGTCGCGCAATCATGCCAACGCGGGTCAAGACACTTCATGTTGATCAGGTTAATGAGCACCTGCACCCGGCTGAGAGGTGGATGAACTATGTCGTAAAGGCAGATATTCGGTCTTATTACGCCATTTCATGGGAGGGGGACGATCCCCCTCACCACTCAAGCTTATGTGATTAATTTACCGATCAGAGGCACAACCAATAGCGTACTGATCGCCATTGAAATTACATTGCCGATATAGGGGTGAAAGTGTCCAGGTAACCGCTGGGTGATAGCACACGCCAACGGCGGGGCGATTAACGCACCCAGTGTTGCACTTAAGGCAATCACGACGCCGCTACCGCCGTGGGTCAATACTGCGGCAGGCACCACCGAGACCAGCGGAACGTAAGTCGGATACCAACCATGCTTGATCCATTGATGCCTCCATATCACTACACCCAGCGCTGACGTCAGAGCCTGTGCGACGACCATGTGCAGCACCAATCCTGATCCGTAAGCCGGGCTCATGGGGTTCAGGGTATAGGCCAGTAACACTCCCGCCAACAGACCAAGACTGGCAAGTTCATTCCCAAAGAATGGTGCTTCGGAGAAGTCTGCTAGTACTCGGCGCAGACTCCATACGACACCATAAGTGGGTGGACTGGTCGGCAATGGTTTGGTTGGGGCGACGTAATCCGAGCGCACTATTGAGGGGGCTCGGCGAAGCAGCATGAACGCGATGACGCTGCCCACCGCCATGCCCAGCACATTACCGATGACCACCGGCAAGCCGAGTGGCACGCATACAAAGTTGACGATCAACAAGCACATCGGCGTAACCAGCAATGCCCCAAGCACCGCGGCGTTGAGTGTGACCTTCCAGCCACCGCCAAACATCAGCACCATCGCTGCCGGCAACGAAACGAATGCTGCAAACGTCGGTTGCCATGTTTCTGCCGTGATGCTCCAACCCCATAGCAGATTGCTCAACAGCAGCCCTAACAGGGAGCTGGTCACAAGCCAAGGCCACAATCCAGTGCCATAGGAAATGGGAAAACCCTGCCAGGCTTTGTTGCGCTTGCTCGCCCACCAAGCCAGGTAAGCACCGCCTAATAGACCCAGTGAAGCAAGTTCATGCTTGTAGAAGGCAACCTCGCTGATATCTCCCAGCACCCAGCGCAGCCAGGCTGCTGGATGCGGCAAGCTGACGACCATCTCATCGTATCCAGGCCATGACCCCCGATAACTGAATACAACCCATATCACCAACAGAATGCTGGTCAACGCGAGGCTAAGGACTGTTATATCCGTCCACGAACGGGGGCGAGCTGTCTTGGTAAATGAAGTTTCCATGACGTCCCCTCTGATCAGCGCGGCAGGGCTGGGTGTCGGGAATACCCGAGCATCTGATCGTATAAGTCATTGCGCCGGTCCCGTTGCAGGTCATTGAGGCTGTTCCATATAGGGGCGCTACGGGCACTCGTGAGGTCAATGTCGGCAAACAGAATTTCCTGCCGATTGGCCGAAGCTACGGCGCCAATCGGCCAACCGTTGGTTCCAGCAATCAACGAGCATCCGAGGTAGCGAGCATCCCGTTCTTCACCGATGCGGCTGGCTGCGGCGATAAACACGTTGTTTACATGGGCTGCAGTCATGGTCAGGTACGACGCCATGCATTTGCCTGCCTCGTCAAAAAGCGGTGGTGGCGTCCACACCCAGTTGTTCAGGCTGCAAATGATATCGGCGCCCTGTTGGCTGAGAATTCGCGGCACCTCCGGGAACCAGATATCCCAACAAATCAGCAGACCGATTCGGCCGATCGGGGTTTCAAATACCGGAAAGCCTGTATCGCCAGGAGTGAACCAAAGCTTTTCCAGGTTCCACAAATGTGCTTTCCGATATTTGCCTATGAATCCGTCGGGTCCCAACAGCACGGCAGTGTTGAACAACTGCACCCCTTCAATCTCACTCAGGCCTGCCACCAGATAAACCTGATGCCTGCATGCAAAATCAATCCACGCCCGCACGCTTGGCCCGTCCGGTATCGCTTCAGCGTGATCGAACGCGTCTTTGCGACTGCAGAAAAAATACCCGCAGTTGGAGAGTTCGGGCAGAACGATCAGGTTGGCGCCACCGTTCACTGCTTCGTTTGCTAGTTCGAGGCTCTGACGCAGGTTTTCGGCTCTATTGAAAACGCCGACTTGCGGAGCAAATTGAATAACAGCAACGCGGGTAGGGCTTGTCGGTTCTTGCATGGGGGTGACCTCTTATTATGCAACCGGGATGGTTGAATGTTTATAAGAAGTGATGAAGTGTTTAAATGGAAGTCAGATGATTCCTGTCGTGATGTAGTCTGATTCTGTTGAGTCTTTAATTTTTATTTATATACTCGGGGTAATCTTGCATTGTGAAATCGCCGTTAAAGTTTGCGTGGGTTTTGTTGCAAATATTTATCACTGTGTCTATAGCGCCTCTGAAGCATGGCTCTGTCCAGCCCGCGTCAACGGAAAATGACTCGCCGCAAAGATACAGTCCCGACGTGTATGAAAAGTCCCTGTTGTATTTCATAAGGCTGACAGCGTCATAATACGTGCCCGCACGATAGAGTTTTGCGCAACCCAAGGAGTGCTTGTTTTTCATCCAGCGTTGAACAAGTGCTTGTTTGTGCCCTATGTAGGGAGATATTCGTTCTTTTATGTTTGTTGATTTCAGGAGGATTCTGTCAAGTTCTTCTATGCATTTTTCGACGAGTTCGTTGTCGCTGAATGAAGACAATTTTGTGGCGTCATCTTCCCATGTGTAGCTGAGAAGTATGCAATCATAGGTGCTGTTTTCGTTGTAGCGGTAAGTGTATACGTCATGTATGAAACTGTCGGTAACTATCGCTTGTGGGATGTTTTTGTTATTTTATAGGAACGTTTCTTTGAGGGGGGCGTAGACCTTGCAACTGGTCTCCCAGTGCGCGGTTTTGTACGCTGCAATAATTTCAAATGGAAGCATGTCCTGATTGAAGTTTTCAAGAAGAATCTGCGTCTCTATTATCCATGAAGGTAGCGTCATTACCACTGAGTCGAAGTCGATAAAATATGAGTTTGTGATTTTTGATTGAATGGGATGCCAGGTGTAGTGAACTCGGATTTGCCCGTTTTTTAGTTTTTCCAGTTTCGTTACTGAACTGCTGGTGAGTAATCCGGATTCTCGTTTTATCAAGTGTTCGTATAGAGACTCCTGGGTTTCGGTCGGTTTTATAAATAGTAAAGACTCTGCCAAAGATGCAAGGCCTATATAATGTGGCTTATTGAATTTTAGTCCTCTTGAGTCGACAACTTCAGGAGCATTCAAATAGGGGGACGGTATAGGCGTGCCATCGGGATTTACACGCCCATGAATTAATTGGAGATGACTGCTGAATCCGAATATGGCTGTGCGTATCGGATAAAGAGAACATATGTCATAGAATGCTCCCCAGCTACCGGCACCGATTCCGATAGAGTAAAAAATTGCTGATTCTTCTGCCGTCATTCCCATACCTCCAAAATTACCAGGATCGTTAGCGTTCCAAGCGCTAATCGTTGGTGTTTTGACAAGGTCGCGAAATGTAATGCCTTCGTATCTCTTTACGATAGCTGCCCAATAGTCTTCCCACTTGTCAGTGCCGTAGTAGTGGGCGATTGTTGATGTCATGTGCTCGGCGAATGCCGTCCATTTTGCGAAGACAACCCCTAAGGTCTTGCCTGGGGGTGGTGTTCTTCCATCCGTGTTTTTCCAGATCAGCATTATTGGTTGATCGTTGTCATCTATGCATCCTTCTTGGAGGTAGATTCCAGTTGATCGGACCCATGGACTACCAGGGTTCGGGAAATTTGAGTGGGCCAGTTCGAACTCATTTGCGTAATACGCCATAAGCGAGCGCCCATCTTTTGGTTGTTCATTTGATTTGTTGAAGAAAGGCATTCTCATTGCACCCATTTCAAATGGGGGTCTGCCAAGGGTGTTGGTGTTGTTGCTTCCAAGTGCCGTAAGGTGTCTTCCGCCAATACGCGTTGATTTTTCAATCAGGGTGATATGGGTGAACCCGCACCTGTGTAATTCTCGTGCGGTTGTTAGGCCTGTAATTCCTGCGCCTATCACACAGATTTTATGACGGGGCTCTGTTGCTTGTGCCACTCCGTTTTTTTGTTCTAATAGAGTGCGGTAGTCAAAACACAGATCTGGCGGGTTTGGAAAGGTTGCCGTCCACTTACTTTTGGAAGAGCGTTTTTTTCTATGGGGTTTTGTGGCGATGTCTGCAGGGTAATTGAAGTCTGATCCGATAGTCATTTTGGTATTGTCCATTAATAATTGATTGGCTTTTTACAGCGTGAACGTGATTTCGCGGGGCGGGAATAGGCAGGTTGTAATTTTTGGCTAAGGAAGGTCGCGTTGTTTTGTAGGTGAAAACTACTTGATCTGAAAGTCACGGTCGGGAAGCAAAGCCATGAGTGGGATTTACACCTTGTTATGAGGGACTGGACCAACATGCCATTCAATTAAGGGTAGTTGGCGTGACATGCTCCTGATAGTAAGCCTCCTTGCCACAACGGAATGTGTTCGACACGTTATTATCAATTAACGTAGTCGCTCACGACGCTACGTATCTAAAAACCAACTGGTATGGACCTGTGAACTCTGACAGTAGGCAAGCCCTTACACCCACCGTAGGCTGGTGCATGTGTCCATCGCATAGATGAGTAAGGAGCCTGGCCATGACAAAAAATGAGTTTAGCGTTCATCTTGAGGAAAAAATGGCTGCTGCCCGTAAGCGAATCTCGTCCAAGATGACCAAGTCAGACCGCATGGATTCGGGCAGGGTGGCGTTTTTGACCGCGTTGAAACATGTGGTCGATGGGGCCGGCAGTCCAGAGGACCTGGGGACCCTCGATGCCGTCAATGATGTACTGCAGGACCTGGGGATGCTGGCAAAGTCGAAGACCTTTTTGGCCATGCTCGAGCCTTGAGGAGGGGAGTGTCTGGTGTCGTGAAGGGCGCATTGCCACGCTATCTGTCTAACACCGAATAACCCCTGTCGCTCTCCATGTTGATGCTTCTTTCATCAACATGGAGCCAGTGCCATGAGCACGTTCCACCCATCGACCCCGCGCCTTCGTTCAGTGAAATCGAGGGTTACCTGAGCGCGATCGGCCCACAGTTGTTCGAGCAGGCAGCATCGCTGTGGCCGAAGCAGCCCGCCCGCGTGGGGCCGCTGCATTTACAGCGCGTGCATGTATCCACGGGAGACCTTGCTGGTGCATCGTTCGCGCAGTGGCCGGCTGGCGATCAGCCTTGCCAAACGCGTTTGATTCTGGGAAAACCCCAGCCTTTGCGCATTCAACGAGAGCCTCCATGAGCGACGACACCCTCCAGGTCACCGACATCCGCCCAGGCACCGGCAAGGCCGTGGTCAAGGGCGCGCTGATCACCACCCAATACACTGGCACCCTGGTCGATGGCACGGTGTTCGATTCGTCCTGGGCGCGCGGCAAGCCGTTCCAGTGCGTGATTGGCACCGGGCGGGTGATCAAGGGCTGGGACCAGGGCCTGATGGGCATGCAGGTGGGGGGCGTGCGCCAGTTGTTCGTGCCGGCGCACCTGGCCTACGGCGAGCGCTCGATGGGCGCGCATATCAAACCCCATAGCGATTTGCGCTTTGAGATTGAATTGCTGGAAGTACTGACGCGCGATGATTGAAAGGCCATGAACAGGGACGTTGATCCACAGGCGTTACCGGGTTGCTCCATCGAGGGCATTCGGGTGGTTGAATTGCAGGGCCGCGATGAGGCTGAGCTGCAACGGTTTTTTGCGCAGGCGCCGGATTACTTTCTGGCGGTCAACGGTGAACCAGCCACGCCCAACGAGGCCCGCGAGGAACTGCAGGGCCAGTTGCCGCCAGGCTGGCGTTGCCGCCGGATGTACTGGCTGGGCTACCGTGATGGGCAAGGCCAACTCGTCGCCGTGGTCAATATCGCTGCGGACCTGCTCGCGTTGGGCGTGTGGCATATCGGCTTGCTGCTGGTGGACTCGCGCCTGCACGGCACAGGGCTGGCGCAGCGGCTGCATGTGGATCTTGAGGCATGGGCGGTGACACAGGGCGCCGAGTGGCTACGGCTGACCGTGGTACTTGGCAATGCCAAGGCTGAGCGCTTCTGGCCCAAGCTGGGGTACGTGACGGTGCGGACTCGGGAGGGGATCAGGATGGGGCGCCAGGTAAACCGCGTGGCGATCCAGGTGAAGGCGCTGGCCGGTGGGCAGGTCGATGATTACTTGAGGCGCGTGGCGCGGGACCGGGCCGATGCGCAGTAGCCATGGTTGTCCACTCTTCCATTGTGGGAGCGGGCTTTGGGGAGGGTTGAAAATCGCTTCCTGAACCCGTCCTGAAGAATATTCTTATTCCCCATGCGGAAAATTTCCTACGGTTTACTCTCCTGTAATCGGCGCGTAAGCTTCGCGCGTTTTCATCAATAGCGGAGACCCTCAGTGGGTACTTGTTCGAGTGACAGTTGTCAGCCGGTCTCGGTAACCGGCCCATACTTGGCAAGGTAACGCGCATTTTCCAGATGCCGTTGTCTCGCCACTTAGCGAGAAGCGGCATCCCGGCAGTAGCCAGTCCTGGCGCCTGCCTGATCCCTCTCATCGACGCTGACCTGCACCTGAGTTGACTCGGGATGCTACGGACGTGCCTGCCTGTTACGGCAGGCGGGCCCCGCCGGCTATGCCTGTCTGACAGGCGTGGCGCGGATGGGCAGTACCTGCATGACGGTTTTTTCCTCACGCAGGAGTCACACCATGAACCTCACCCTGTTGAAAGCGTTTTTCGCCGGTTTCCTGCGAGACCCGGCATATCGCCCGGCACTTCCGTCGCCTGGCATTACAGGCGCTGCCGTCGCTGTACGTTGTGTTCCTGCCGCTGATTCTGCTGGCGTATAGGGGCCTGGCCCCGGCAGTAAAGGGGGGCCGCATCCGTAAGTTTGGCTGGCAGTAACACGCTGTATCGACCACCCCTGGCCCTTGTGGGGCACGGCTGACGGGCCTCCACCGGGAGCAGCGGTGGTTTCAATTTGCTCAGGCATTCATGGAGTTTTTTATGCAGGCAATCAACAACATCAACCTCAATTCCCTGATCGATACCCTGGTCAGCCTCACCGCCGCGTTTATCCTCGGTGGGCTGATCGGCTTCGAGCGCCAATATCGCCAGCGTACGGCGGGTTTACGCACCAATGTGCTGGTGGCGGTGGGCGCAGCGATATTTGTCGACATGGCCAACCGACTGGGCGGCGCGGAGGGCGCGGTGCGAGTGGTCGCGTATGTGGTATCGGGTATCGGCTTCCTGGGTGCCGGCGTGATCATGCGCGAAGAAGGCAATGTGCGCGGGCTCAACACCGCCGCCACGCTTTGGGCCTCGGCGGCGGTGGGGGCATGTGCCGGCGCCGACCTGATCCTCGAAGCGCTGCTGGGGACGCTGTTTGTACTGGCGGCCAACACGTTGCTGCGCCCGATCGTGAACAACATCAACCGCCAGCCGTTGGACGTGGTGTCGGCGGAGGTGACCAACATCCTCTATGTCATTGCGCGGCGTAGCCAGCAGCAGGCGGTCATGGTTTTGCTGGAGGCCGAATTGGCGCGCTGCAACTACCCGGCCAGCGATGTCGACGTCCGGCCGTTCGGCAGCGACGAGGTGGAAATCGAGGCCACGCTGGTGGCCACCTCGGTAGACGGCGACGAGCTGGATGCCCTGGTTGCGCGCATTTCCACCTCGACGCTGGTGGTACAGGCCTTCTGGAGCCCGAGTACCACTGACTGACGCCCCACGCCAAACATATCCAGGCCCAGGGGGCTATGCCTTGGTGAGGAAAAGTCCTACATACAGTCAGGAGTATCCCTTCAATTAATACATCACCTCGTTGTTAAGGTTGCGCGCTTGCAGCTGGCCGGCGGCAAAGGCACGGCTTTACAGGGTCAGGGTGTTTTTCAATTGAAGGGACCAGGCACCGCCTGGCTGGCGTCCTGAGGGGAGGGGCGGTACCGCTTGTCGGAACTGTCATTTCTCACAGGTACCCGAGTCCCGTGTGATGTGTCAGCGTACTTTGTCATCCCAGGGGAGTTATATGAGTAAAGCGTTAATTGTCGATGATCATCCGTTTATCCGGGCCACTGTCCGGTATCTGTTGAAGCAGGAAGGCTTTACTGAGATCGATGAGGCGGGCAATGGTGCGGATGCCGTGCAGAAGGCCAGGGAAGGGCGCCCGGATCTGGTGATCCTCGACCTGGCAATGCCGAAGTTGGGCGGGCTGGAGGTGATCGCTCGGATCAAGGCGCTTGGCCTGCCGTGCAAGATCCTCGTGCTGACCTCCTACCTGGCGGTGTTTTTTTCCACCCGCTGCATGCGCGCCGGGGCCATGGGTTTTGTCGCCAAGACCGGCGAGCTGGACGAACTGCAGAAGGCAATCAAGGCCGTGATGTCCAACTACAGCTGCTTCCCCAGCTTGCCCACCAGTTCGGTGCGTCGCGACGATTTGCAATCTACCGAGCAAGCAATGGTGGAGGCGCTCTCGGATCGTGAGTTGACGGTGTTGCAGAAACTGGCCCTGGGCCTGGGCAACAAGGAAATCGCCGAAGACATGCTGCTGAGCCACAAGACCATCAGCACCTACAAGACGCGTCTCAAGGAGAAACTGCGTATGTCATCGGTGGTGCATCTGTCCAAATTTGCCCAGCGCAATCATCTGATTTGAAATGATCGCCTCCGCGTTTACCCGACTCGCGGCCATTCTGTTGGCGGGCCTGTTGCCCCTGTTCGCGGTGGCCCTGGATGAAGCGCACCCGTTGCGGCTACTGGGCCACTCCCACCTTGAAACCCCCGGCGTTGACCTGGACGAAGCCGATTGGCGCTGGCTGCGCGAGCGGCGCAGCGTGTTGATGGGCGTCTCCGCGCCGGACTACGCGCCGTTCGACCTGAGTAACAATAATGATGAGCTTGAAGGGATCACCGCCGATTATGCGGCGCTGGTGGCCCAGGCGCTGAATATCACCGTCGAGGTACGGCGCTATGACACGCGCGATGAGGTGATCGAAGCCCTTAAGCACGGCCAGGTGGATTTCCTCGGTTCGGCCAATGGGTATGAGGCCGCAGATCCGCAACTGGTGCTGTCGCGCTCCTATGCCAATGATCAGCCGACCCTGGTCACGCGCACCGGGGACAGCCAGGCCCTGAGTGCCGACCTGGCCGGCAAGCGCGTGGCCATGCTCTATCACTACATGCAGCCCGCCGCCGTGCAGGCGTTTTACCCTCGGGCCCACCTGCAACTGTTTGCCTCGACCTTCGAAGCCATTGGCGCCGTGGCCTTCGAGCAAGCGGATGTGTACCTGGGCGATGCCATCAGCACCCGTTATCTGATCAGCAAGAACCACCTCAACAATGTGCGCATGGCGGATTTTTCCGCCCTGGAGGTCAACCCGTTCGCGTTTGCCGTGGCCAGGGGCGATGATCGATTGCTGCGCATCCTCAATGCGGCACTGGCGACCATCCCCGTCAATACGCAGCTGGAGATCCTGCGCCGCTGGAGTGCGGGCAGCAGTGGTTTCCTGGAGGTCGACCGGCTGCGCCTGAGCCAGAGTGAGCAACGCTGGCTGGAGAAACATCCCCGAGTGAAAATCGCGGTGCTCGACAAGTTCCTGCCCCTGTCGTTTTTTAACGCTGAGGGCGAATTCGAAGGGTTGAGCGCCGAAGTGCTGTCCCGGATCAGCCTGCGCACCGGCTTGAAATTCGATGTGGTGAAAGGCAGTTCGCTGCCTCGCCAAATCGACGCGGCCAGCATGGGCGACGTGGACATGATTGCCGTGATCACCCCCAGCAATGAGCGTGCCGAAAAGGTCCGTTTTACCCGACCTTACCTGACCAATCCCTATGTGCTGGTCAGCCGTCTTGATGGAAAAAGCCAGCTCACCCTGGAGGACATGGCTGGAAAACGCCTGGCCTTTATCGGTGGCAATACGTTGGGCGAGCGTATTGCCCGCGACTTCCCGCGCATCGAGTTCGTCGACACCGAGAACCCTGAACAAGCCATGGCGATGGTGGCCAGCGGCGGCGCCGATGCGACCGTACTGTCATTGATCAGCGCGCGCTACATGATCGCACGCTATTACCGTGACCGCCTGCGGGTGACCAGCACGGTCGGCACCGAACCGGCACGCATCACCTTTGGTGTGAACCGTAGCCAGTTGGAGCTGTACTCGATCCTCGATAAGGCGTTGTTGAGCATCACGCCCGAGGAAATGGACGAACTGACCAACCATTGGCGCAGTGAAGTGATCATCGAAGACAGCTATTGGCTGCGCCATCGCAATGCAATCATCCAGGGGTTCGGGCTGGCCGCATTGTTGTTGCTGGTCACCCTGGGCTGGGCCATGTACCTGCGCAATCTGATTCGCAAGCGGGTCCAGGCCGAACGGGCGTTGAGCGACCAGATGCGCTTTATGAGCGTATTGATCGACGGTACGCCCCATCCGATTTTCGTCCGTGATCGCCAGGGTCGGTTGATGGCCTGCAATAACGCCTACCTCGAGGTATTCGGCTTCAGGCTGGAAGACGTGATCGGCAAGACCGTGGTGGAAACCGATACGGGTAACCGGCCGCAAGCCCAGTCCTATCATGACGATTACTTGCGGCTGATGGCGCGAGGTGAGCCGCAGATTCATGACCGCATACTCCGGGTGCCCAGTGGTGAGGTCCTGACCATTTATCAATGGATGTTGCCGTATCGTGATGGCGACGACCATGTGGTGGGCATGATCGCCGGCTGGGTGGACGTGAGCGAACGCCAGCGCCTGCTCGGCCAGTTGCAGGAAGCCAAGGACGAAGCCGACGCCGCCAACCGCGCCAAGACCACCTTCCTGGCAACGATGAGCCATGAGATCCGCACGCCGATGAACGCAGTGATCGGCATGATCGAGCTGGCCCTGAAAAACGCTGAGCAGGGCCGGGCCGACCGTGATGCGCTGGAGGTGGCGTCGGTGGCTTCGCGCGGCATGTTGGAGTTGATTGGCGACATTCTCGATATTGCCCGCATCGAGTCCGGCCATCTGTCCCTGGACCAGGCGCCGGCCAACCTGCATGAGTTGCTGGCGTCGGTGGCGCGGGTGTTCGAAGGGCTGGCGCGAGCCAAGGGCCTGGCGCTGAAAGTGGAGCTCGATCCGTCGCTCGATCGCCCGGTGCTGATCGACCCGCTGCGCTTCAAGCAGGTGGTGTCGAACCTGTTGAACAATGCCATCAAGTTCACCGCCCAAGGCCAGGTGCAGCTCGGCGCTCAAGGGCTGTTAGCGGGTGAGCGACTGACACTCAAACTCTGGGTGCAGGACACCGGTATCGGTATCAGTGCCGAAGACCAGCAGCGCTTGTTCAACCCGTTTATCCAAGGTAGCAACACTGAGCAGTCGGCGCGCAGCGGGTCTGGCCTGGGGTTGGTGATCAGCCGTAATTTGTGCGAAATGATGGGGGGGCAATTGCACTTGACCAGCGTGCTGGGGCAGGGCACACGGGTGGATGTGAGCCTGCCACTGGTCACCACCGACGCCATGCCGTCCCCGGGGTTGGCACCCGCCGCGCACCTGCCGCCGGCGTGTGCCTTGAGCATCCTGGTGGTGGATGACTACCCGGCCAATCGCGTGCTGCTGACTCGGCAATTGAGTTTCCTTGGGCATCGCATTACCACGGCGGAAGACGGTGTACAGGGGCTTGCGCTGTGGCAGACCGGTCACTTCGACGGAGTGATCACCGATTGCAATATGCCCCTGAAGGACGGTTACACATTGGCGCGGGATATTCGTGCGCAAGAGCGTGAGCGTGGGTTGGTGCCGTGCCTGCTGCTGGGGTTTACCGCCAATGCCCAGCCTGAGGAGGTCGAGCGTTGTCGCCAGGCGGGCATGGACGGATGCCTGTTCAAGCCCACCGGCCTGGAAGATTTACGCGCGGCGTTGGCCGTGCGCAGCGCCAGCTTTTCCCCGCCGGAGGCTGAACCCCTGTTTGATCTGAGCGCGCTGATCGCCTTGACGGGCGATGATCGCGCCGCCCTGAAAGAGCTATTGATACCGTTACTCGAGAGTTTGGAAACCGATCGTGCACGGTTGTCGTCCCTGCAGCACCAGGCTGACTTTTCCGGGCTGCACGACCTTGCGCACCGCGCCAAGGGTGGCGCGCGGATGGTCAAGGCACAGGCGCTGATCGAGGTCTGCGAGACGCTGGAGAGGGTGTGTGAGCAGCGCGATCACACTGCGCTGGAGGCGGCGACGCAAGCGGTCGGGGAAGCGATCGGTGATTTGCATCAGCATCTGAGCCGTTATTGCAATCAGCCTTGACTGGGGTTGAGTGCCACTCGGTGGGTTTGGGAGAAATCCTACGCGAAGAGGGAATATGCCTGATTTTGTCTTCGGGATATGTCTGGAAAATGGGCGGCGCTCACTGACGAGCACTGACTGCCTCCCAGGGGTTCGCCATGCCGAATAAAGCACTGACTATCCTGATTGCCGATGAACAGCACCTGCAACGCCTATACATCGAAAAAATGCTCAATCAGCTGGGGTACCACCGGATCGTTCCGGTGCAGACCTTCGAAGAAGTCAAGATTCTCACCGCCATTCCGGCCGAGCCCTTTGATGTGCTGATCATCAATGCGGGGCTGGCGGCCCATGCCAGCGAGCCGCAACCCCAGGTACGCCATGTGCTGGTCTACGACCACCAGGACCTGGGCCAACCGACCGGCGCCACACCGGCGGTGCTGGTGCGCCTGCCCGGCGTGCCGGACCCCATCAACCTTGAACATTTCATGGACATCATTGATCCACCCGAGGCCACTACGGGCCTTCGGGTATTGCCGTGGCTGCGGGAGTTGTCCCGCGTGCCGGTGGCTGGGGTCTAGTCCCACTTCGGTGCGATGCCCTTGGGGCTGGTCAGGCGATGGCCGCGCTCCAGCCCAGCAATCTGTGCCATGTCGGCATCGCTCAAGGTCAGCTCCAGGGCCTTGAGGTTGCTCTCCAGATTGGCGCGCTTGGTCGACGATGGGATCACTGCATAGCCGCTTTGCATGGCCCACGCCAGGGTTACTTGCGC
Organism: Pseudomonas sp. FG86; assembly: GCF_057808775.1. NCBI lineage: Bacteria > Pseudomonadati > Pseudomonadota > Gammaproteobacteria > Pseudomonadales > Pseudomonadaceae > Pseudomonas > Pseudomonas sp. FG86. The sequence continues at coordinate 44,950 of NZ_JBMDIS010000016.1, forward strand.
CGGGGTCGCATGGTGGCGTTCGGCGATCTGCTGGATCACCGGGTCTTTCAGCACCTCGCCGTAGGCCAGGGTCATGTAGGAGGTGAGCGGGATACCCTGGGCTGTCGCGAACGCCACCACCTTGCGGTTTTGCAGGTAGGGGTGCAGTTCAATTTGATTGGTGGCGATGTTGTCGGCGCCGATCGCCGCGATGGCCTGCTTCATCAAGTCGATGGTGAAGTTGGAAATCCCGATCTGGCGTGTCAGGCCCAGGCGCTTGGCTTCCAGCAACTGGCCCATGAATTCGGCGACGGGTACCTGGTCTTCCGGCGATGGCCAGTGGATCAATGTCAGGTCCAGATAATCGGTCTTGAGCTTGCGCAGGCTCTCCTGGAGGCTCGGGATCAACTGGCCTTCGGCGAAATTGGCGATCCAGATCTTGCTGGTGAGGAACAGCTCTTCACGGGGGATGCCGCTGTTGGCGATCGCCTGGCCGACGTCGGCTTCGTTTTCGTAGATTTGCGCGGTGTCGATGGCGCGATAGCCCAGTTCAAGGCCGGTGCTGACCGAGTCGATCACCACCTGGCCTTGCAGGCGGAAGGTGCCGAGGCCGAAGGCGGGTACGGTGTGCGTGGGGATAGACATCAGTGACTCCTGAAGGGGGTAAACAATGGCGCCGAGTATCCGCCCGTCGTTCCTTCGGAAAAACCGCTGAATCCGAAAAGGAGTCTTGACTGCAAGTCACGAATGCCGGGAGTGCGGCTATAGGCTTTTCGTTCGCAGTTGGCATGTGCCGTCTATCAGTACTGAAGCGCGGCAGGCGTTCCTTGCGGCGTACGAGCAGCGGCTGCAAGGGCTGGCGGATGAGCAGCCCCTGGTGTTCCCGAAACTTGAGCAGTTCGACGAAGCGCTGCACCCACTTTCCTGAACCGAACATCCATCCCATGGGGGAGGGGGCTTGCCCCCTCCCAGATGCCCATCAGTGGGCTGTGCTGTATTCCCGCAAACGCTCTGCCGCACTGCGCAGTAACTGCTCGGTGCTATCCCATCCCAGGCAACCATCGGTCACCGACACGCCATATTTCATCGACGCGCTCAACGGCTGGCAGCCTTCGAACAGATGACTTTCCAGCATCATGCCGATCAGCGCGGTGTCCCCTCGCAGGCGTTGCTCCAGCACGTCATTGAACACCGCCGGCTGACGCAGCGGGTCTTTGCCGCTGTTGGCATGGCTGCAATCGACCATGATCCGCGCGGCCACCTTGGCCTTGGCCAGGTCGAGTTTCACCTGGGCCACACTCTGCGCGTCGTAATTCGGCCCACGGTGACCGCCGCGCAGCACCAGATGGGTGTCGGGGTTGCCCGAGGTCTGGATGATCGCCGGGTGGCCCTGGCTGTCGACGCCGAAGTGTCGATGCGGGTGGGAGGCCGAGCGCATCGCGTCACAGGCAATCGCGACGCCGCCGTCGGTACCGTTCTTGAAGCCCACGGGCAGGCCCAGGCCGCTGGCCATTTCGCGGTGGATCTGCGATTCGGTGGTGCGCGCGCCAATGGCGACCCAACTGAGCAGGTCGTCGAAGTAGCCGGCGGCCATGGGTTGCAGCAGCTCGGTGGCAACCGGCAGGCCCAGGCGCAGCATTTCGCGCATCAGCTCGCGGGACAGGGTCAGGCCAGCGGCCATGTCGTCGCTGCCATCCAGGTGGGGATCGTAGGCCAGGCCTTTCCAGCCGATAGTGGTGCGCGGTTTTTCGACGTAGGCGCGGATCACCAGCAGCATCTGGTCGCTGACATCCAGGGCCAGCCTCTTCAGGTTGCGCGCGTATTCCATGGCCGATTTCGGGTCGTGGATCGAGCAGGGGCCGACAATCACCAGCAAGCGAGAGTCGTCGCCATTGAGGATGGCACGCACGGCTTGGCGATGGGCGTGGATCTGCTGGTCGAGGAACGGGCTGAGGGGCAACTGGTGCTTGAGCTCAAGCGCGCTGGGCAAACGCTGGGTCAGGGCTTCATTGGCGCTGGTCAAGGCGCTGTTCAGGGCAGAGAGGGGCAGAGCGGCGACGGAGGAGTTCATATTCAAGGCTTCCTGGGCAAGCGGCGGGCTGTTCCCGCACGCTTGGCCCTACTGGGGTGTTCGACAATTGGCCGTATTGGCTACGTGAGTTGGCTTGCCACCGATAGGTGACCGATCGGAGGCGGCAGGCTGTCCCGAGCGGAGCTTGCTAAATCGCCATGCAGTGGAAGTGTCGTAGCGGTAATAAGTGGCGTAGTTCATGACGTGATTCCTTTAAGTGTTCTTGATCAATCAAAAATAGTGGCGGCCTGAAAAAACAAAACCCCCGGTCGGGGAGCCGACCGGGGGTTAGATTTCTCTGGTAGGCGACCCCTTGAGTAGTGGGCGCCGATTTCAGGTATCAGGCGCGCCAGTGGCTAAACCAATACCCAAAATAAAAGCTGACCAGTGCGCTCAAACCGTTAACGCGGGTAGCCACGACCGAGCGCGGGGCGCTGGAAGCAGGGCAAACCTGGGTTTGGGTGAGTTGCAACATGGTATGTCTCCAAATGATGGGAGGAGCTTACTAGAGGCTTGCGGTTGGATTCAATCAGTAATTTCTATTACGTGGAGGTACTTACGACTATGGGGGAGTGCCGATATGCTGGTCGCACTTCGATAATGATTGCGGGGACGCGACCATGACTGCCTTGACCCTTGCAGCAGCCCAAACAACTTCCATCGCGGGCGATGTGCCGGCCAATCTTCAGCGGCACCTGGCGTTTATGCGGGCGGCAGCCGGCCATGGCGTGCAATTGCTGGTGTTTCCAGAGCTGTCATTGACCGGGTATGAACCGTCCCTGGCGGATGAATTGGCCATAGCGCCTGAAGACGCACGGCTGGCGCCACTGCGGGAAATGGCGCGAGAGCTGCGGTTGACGGCGGTGGTGGGCATGCCGATCCGATTGGCTCCAGGTACGGGCGTGTTGATCGGTGCCCTGGTGCTGGGGGCGGATGGCTCCTTGGGGGTCTACACCAAGCAGCATCTGCATCCAGGCGAAGAGGTGGCGTTTATTGCAGGGCAGGGCGGTGCAGCGTTGGAGTGGGGAGATGATCGGATTGCGCTGGCGGTGTGCGCAGATTTCTCCCACTCCAGTCATCCGCGCAATGCAGCAGAATCGGGAGCAAGCGTGTATGCCGCCAGCGTGTTGATCAGCGAGGCTGGCTATGCTGCCGATACCACTCTGTTGCAGGGGTACGCGGCTGAGCACCGCCTGTTGGTAGTGATGGCCAACCATGGGGGGCCAACGGGCGGCTGGACCTGTGCCGGGCAAAGCGCTATCTGGGATGCCGGTGGCCTGGTTGCTGCGGCGCCTGGCACTGGCGAAGCACTGGTCATTGCGCGTCGCGAGGCTGGGCGCTGGACCGGACGGCAGGTGGCGATCTGAAAAGGGAGGGCGTGACGGTATGACATTCCACTTGCGCGCGGCGACGGATCAGGACCGGCTGTTTGCACGTACGCTCACCCGTGAAGCGATGAATCGTTACTACGAGCAATTCGGTTTCATTTGGTCCAATGACGGCTTCGATACAGCCTGGGCGGGACGAGAAAGCTGGTTGATCTGTCGCGACGATGCCGTGATAGGTTTTATCAGCCTGAGCCGGGACGATGAGGCGCTGTTCATCCGCGAGTTACACCTGGTCGAGGCATTTCGCGGGCAAGGCGCGGGCAGTTGGGTGTTGGAGCAGATGGTCCTCAAGACTCGTGCGTTGGGTTTGAGGCGGCTGCGTCTGACGGTGTTCAAGACCAATCCTGCCAGGTTGCTTTATCTCCGGCACGGATTGAATGTCGTCCGGGATGAAGAGTGCTTCTGGCAAATGGAGCGTCTTTGTTAGAGTCTCGACTAAAACAGGCACTGCGCTTTAATTAGCGCATACTGGCGTTACGAAACTATTTCTCTATCGCTGTGCTGGACTTCAGGTTCGTCCAGGATAATCCCTTCTTTCATGCCCAACAGGACCGCCACCTTGTGGGCTTCTCCACGCCGCCCCTTTTTGCGCCCAGCGAGCACTTGATACGTGGTTGCCGGGTCCACGCCGTGTTCCCGGGCGAATGCTTGAACTGATTTACCTTGGTGTTCAAGCCAGGCCTTGGCTTGTGCAGCAGTGCGGATTCCGGGCATAGTTCAAAACCGTTCAAGTTTGTTTAACCAAGGGATCAACGTATCACCTCTTGGGGTGTGCCAATCTAGGATCATACATCCAAATGAGTGCAATCGGTTTGCGTTTAAGGCAAGAAAGAGAGCGACTTGGTCTGTCGCAAAAAAATTTTGGCGAGATAGGTGGCGTAGAGGCCAACGCTCAAGGCAAGTATGAAAACGGAGGGCGCGCACCGAAAGCGGATTACTTGTCGCGTGTTGCAGCAAAAGGTGTGGACATCCTGTACGTGTTGACCGGTACTCCCACTCCAACGCAACTGGAGAACCTGAGTCATCTCGAAGAAAAAGTCCTGGGCAACTACCGGGCAATGTTCAAGGAGGACCAGGATGCGATCCGGCGCTTGACCTCAACCTTGGCGGAGCTTTCATCGATAGTGAACGAAAAACTCAAGTCGCTGCCCTAGGATTCCTGACCTTTTGCCCAGGAAACAACGCTGTTCCTCACCCGAGGAACAGGCGCAGCGCGTTTAAACTCTATATATATGACACTTGCAACTAGGTCTGTGCCTTGGTTTTTGCTAAGGTGCTCGGCAACCTATAAGACCATATCGCGAGGTGTCTGCTTGATTAGGGTGCTAGTAGTCGATGACCATGATCTCGTTCGTACAGGCATTACACGAATGCTGGCTGACATCGATGGCCTGCAAGTAGTCGGCCAGGCTGAATCGGGGGAGGAGTCCCTGATCAAGGCTCGGGAATTGAAGCCCGATGTGGTGTTGATGGACGTGAAGATGCCTGGGATTGGCGGTCTTGGCGCCACCACCAAGTTGTTGCGCAGTCACCCGGACATCAAGGTTGTAGTGGTGACCGTGTGTGAGGAAGACCCGTTTCCGACCCGCCTCTTGCAGGCAGGGGCGGCGGGTTACCTGACCAAGGGGGCGGGCCTGGCAGAGATGGTGCAAGCCATTCGCCTGGTGTTTGCAGGCCAGCGTTATATCAGTCCACAGATTGCCCAGCAGTTGGCCATCAAATCTTTCCAGCCCACCAGCGACTCGCCTTTCGATGCGCTGTCCGAGCGGGAAATCCAGATCGCCTTGATGATTGTCGGTTGCCAGAAAGTGCAGACAATCTCCGACAAGCTGTGCTTGTCGCCCAAGACCGTCAATACCTACCGCTATCGGATTTTCGAGAAGCTCGCCATCAGCAGTGATGTTGAATTGACCCTGCTCGCGGTCCGCCACGGCATGGTGGGCGCCAGCGCCTGACATGACCACACCGTTTGATCCAAGTGCCTTCCTCTCAACCTGCAGTGGTCGCCCCGGCGTGTACCGCATGTTCGACAGCGAGGCACGCCTGCTCTATGTCGGCAAAGCCAAGAACCTGAAAAACCGCCTGGCGAGCTACTTTCGCAAGAGCGGTCTGGCGCCCAAGACGGCCGCCCTGGTGGCGCGCATCGCCCAGGTCGAAACGACCATCACGGCCAATGAAACCGAAGCGCTGCTGCTGGAACAGACGCTGATCAAGGAGTGGCGGCCGCCCTACAACATCCTGCTGCGCGACGATAAATCCTACCCCTACGTGTTTTTATCCGACGGTAACTTCCCGCGCTTGAGCATCCATCGTGGCGCGAAGAAGCAGAAGGGCAAGTACTTCGGCCCTTACCCCAGCGCCGGCGCCATCCGCGAAAGCCTGAGCCTGCTGCAGAAGACCTTTTTCGTGCGCCAGTGCGAAGACAGCTTCTACAAGAACCGTACGCGGCCGTGCCTGCAATACCAGATCAAACGCTGCAAGGCGCCCTGTGTGGGTCTGGTGGAGCCGGCGGAGTACGCCGAAGATGTACGTCACTCGGTGATGTTCCTCGAAGGTCGCAGCAATGCCCTGACCGATGAACTGTCCGGTGCCATGGAGCAGGCAGCCAGCACCCTGGATTTCGAGCGCGCTGCCGAGCTGCGTGACCAGATCTCCCTGTTGCGCCGTGTGCAGGACCAGCAAAGCATGGAGGGCGGCACCGGCGACGTCGACGTGGTCGCGGCTTTCGTCAACCCGGGCGGCGCCTGTGTGCACCTGATCAGCGTGCGTGGCGGGCGGGTGCTGGGCAGCAAGAACTTCTTCCCGCAGACCGGTATCGACGAGGAAGTGGCCGAAGTCATGGCCGCCTTCCTTGGCCAGTACTACGTCAGCAGCCCCGAGCGCGACTTGCCGTCCGAATTGATCGTCAATGTGGTGCATGAAGATTTCCCCACATTGATCGAGGCGATCCACGAACTGCGTGGCCGCGAGCTGGACATCAGCCACCGCGTGCGCGGCACCCGTGCCCGCTGGCAGCAACTGGCCGTGACCAATGCCGAGCAGGCCCTGGGGGCACGTCTGGCCAATCGACAGCACGTGGCCGCACGCTTCGAGGCCCTGGCCGAAGTCCTCAACCTGGACGAGCCACCCCAGCGCCTGGAGTGCTATGACATCAGCCACTCCAGCGGCGAGGCGACGGTGGCCTCGTGCGTGGTATTCGGGCCGGAGGGGCCGATCAAGTCCGATTATCGGCGCTATAACATCGAAGGCGTCACCGCTGGCGACGACTACGCCGCGATGCACCAGGCCCTCACGCGCCGCTTCAGCAAGTTGAAGGACGGGGAGGGCAAACTGCCCGATATCCTGCTGGTCGATGGCGGCAAGGGCCAGTTGTCCATGGCCCGTGACGTGCTTAACGAACTGGCGGTGCCTGACCTGATCCTACTCGGCGTGGCCAAGGGGACCACGCGCAAGGCCGGTTTCGAGACGTTGTACTTGAATGATGCCGCCCATGAGTTCACCTTGAAGGGCGACTCCCCCGCGCTGCACCTGATCCAACAGATCCGCGACGAGGCGCATCGTTTCGCCATTACCGGCCATCGCGCCCGTCGCGGTAAAACCCGGCGAACTTCAACGCTGGAAGGGGTTGCCGGGGTTGGCCCGACACGCCGACGCGATCTGCTTAAACATTTTGGTGGCTTGCAGGAGCTATCCCGTGCCAGCATTGACGAAATTGCCAAAGCTCCCGGTATCAGTAAAAAGCTCGCTGAGTTGATTTATGCCAATCTGCACAGCGAATAGAATGCCTTCTCACCTCGTAGCCAGTTGTGCCGATGAATATCCCTAATCTGATCACCGTTCTACGCGTTCTCCTTATTCCGATTTTCATTCTGTTGTTCTATTTGCCGTACGAGTGGAGCTATATGGCCTCCAGTTCGGTATTTGCTTTTGCTGCCGCAACCGACTGGCTTGATGGCTACCTGGCTCGCCGCCTGGAACAGAGCACGCCGTTCGGCGCATTCCTCGACCCGGTGGCCGACAAATTGATGGTCGCCGTGGCCTTGGTCCTCCTGGTGCAAGAGCACGGTAACCTGTGGTTGACCTTGCCGGCCGCCGTAATCATCGGGCGCGAGATCGTTGTCTCGGCCCTGCGCGAATGGATGGCCGAAATTGGTGCCCGTGCCCATGTGGCAGTCTCGAACATGGGCAAATGGAAAACCGCCGCGCAGATGCTTGCACTGGTGATCCTGCTGGCCAACCCGTCGGATTTCACCTTCTGGGTGCTGCTGGGCTATGCCTTGCTCCTGATCGCCGCTGGCCTGACGTTGTGGTCCATGCTCCAGTATTTACGCGCTGCCTGGCCGCATCTGCGTACCACCGTTGAAAAGAAATAAAACTTTTTTGAATCAAGGGGTTGACGGGTGGTGAGGATTCTATAGAATGCGCATCACCAAGACGCGGGAATAGCTCAGTTGGTAGAGCACGACCTTGCCAAGGTCGGGGTCGCGAGTTCGAGTCTCGTTTCCCGCTCCAATTTATGATCTACAGACATCCACTGACGTCTGTAAGTCATTGAAATCAGGACCTTCGGGTCCTTTTTTCGTTCTACCGACATCCATTGAAAACCACTGACAGCCAGGACTTTTAAGTCCATTTTTAAGTCCATCAATACGGGCGTGGCGGTTTCCGGATAGTCGCTGGAGGAGCGAGGTCGACGCGGCAATGATTTGGTCCTGACCGAAAGTTCAGGAGCTGGAGCATGGCACTCTCCGATCTGGTTGTCCGGCAGGCGAAAACGACCGGCAAGACGTACACCCTCAACGATCTCGACGGCCTGTCCCTGGCCGTCTCGCCCACTGGCGGCAAGTCGTGGCACTTCCGCTACTACTGGGCTAGCAAACAAAAGCGTATGTCACTGGGCACATACCCCGAGGTCAGTCTCCGGGATGCACGGGTGTTGCGCGACGGCGCCCGGGTTCTGTTGACCAAGGGCGTCAACCCCCGCGTCCACCGTAAGCAGAAGCGGCAATTCGTCCAGCTCGCAGACCAGAGCACGTTCAAGGTGGTGTTCGACAAGTGGGTGGTGCACCGCAGCCTCGTGCTCAAGGAAGGGCGGCAAAGTACGCTGTCGCAAATCCAGCGCATCTTTGCCAAAGATGTGTTGCCCGCGCTCGGACGTTGCTCAATCTACGACATCCAGCGCCCCGACCTGCTGGACGTCCTGGCGAGGATAGAGCGCAGAAAGGCGCTTACCACTGCCGAAAAGGTCCGTACCTGGTTTCGCCAGATGTTCCGTTATGCACTGGTGATCGTTCCCGGGCTGTCTCAGAACCCTGCCTTCGATCTGGATGTCATCGCGCTGCCTCAACCTCCTGTGCGCCATAACCCGTTCCTGCGCCTGCCCGAGCTACCGGCCATGCTTCAGAAACTCCGCCAGTATCCTGGTAAGCTGCAGACCCAGCTGGGTCTTCGCTTGCTGCTGTTGACCGGAGTGCGCACCGGAGAGTTGCGGCTGGCCACGCCGGACCAGTTCCATCTCGACAAGGGTCTCTGGATCATCCCGCCTGAAGTGGTGAAGCAGTTGCAGCTCGAACTGCGCAAGGAGGGTAGGGGATCCCGCGATATCCCGGACTACATCGTGCCGCTGTCAGTCCAGGCCCTGGAGGTCGTTCGCCACCTGCTAGGCCAAGTCAAGCCGGCCCAGACTTACCTGCTTGCCCACTATAGTGACTTGAAAAAGCGCATCAGCGAAAACACCCTCAACGCCGCGCTGACAAGAATCGGGTACAAGGATCAGCTGACAGGGCATGGCATCAGAGGAACCCTGTCCACCGCCCTCAACGAAATGGGTTATCCAAAAGCCTGGATCGACGCCCAACTCTCGCATGCCGATCCTGACAAGGTGAGTGCGGCATACAACCATGCCGAATACGTGGAGCAACGCCGTCGGATGATGCAGGACTGGGCCGATCGTCTCGACCTGCTTGAACAGGGGCACGTGGGGAAAGCCAGTCGGCATCTGACCATTCAGATTGATGGTATCCCGGCATTGCTTGGCACAGAGCCTGATGCTGTGTCACACGGGGCTGATCGGAGTGAGGATGAGAGGTCGTCCTTGGACAGGTCTAAAACCCAGGTGCCGCTGAAAGGCGACGGGGTTGCGGTCCGGCGGCTGGCCGCCGTGCAGGTCAAGCCTGAACCGGTGGCGAAGTTGCCAGTTTCCAACCTGCAGCGCGAGCGAATGGAAATGCTTGAAACCTACGAGGCGCCTGGCAATCTGCCGGTGTCGCAGTTCGCCAAGCTGGCTGGAAAATCCCGGGACCAGGTCAATCGCGAGATCAAAGCAGGCAAGCTGCTGACGCTCACCATGGGCAATCGCGGTCAGCGCGTACCGGAGTGGCAACTCGATCCGCTAAAGCAGCAACTGGTACATGGGGTTCTACGGCAGACTGCCAGCGTCGATACCTGGCTGGTGTACAAGGCTCTGGCGAGGCCGATGGATTGCTTAGGTGGGCGGTCAGCCGTTGAGGCTATCACTCCGGATAATTTCCGCGAGACCACCGAAATGGTGTGTGATGCTCTCAGCATTTAGGAGGGTTATTGCGGCAATATGGGGATTACGGTCTGGTCTATCAGTTGCAGGCACAACTTTAAGACCTCTGATTCATCCCCAATCCTGTGACTGATAACGATTGGGGAGGTCGCTGGCGGATCCAGCAGTGGTGTATAGCCGATGTCTTCGCGATGCAGGCGTTGTACTGACGACGGCACCAAGGTAATACCGATGCCTGCAGCCACCAGGCCGATGGCTGTCTGCAGTTCGTTGGTCATTTGTGCTATGCGGATTTTAAGACCATTGCGGCTAAAAAGTTCCAGTACATGGTCGGCGTAGCTAGGCCGCACGTTGCCTGGATACAGCACGAATGGCTCGTGTGCTAGTTGCTCAAGGCTGACTGGCCCAGCCAGCAGAGGGTGCCCGGCGGGCAGGGCGGCCACCAGCGGATCTTCGCGAATCACCTTTTGCACCACAGCTGCATCGTCGATATGAATCCGGCCGAAACCTATGTCGATACGCCCAGTCTTCAGCGCTTCGACTTGCTGCAACGTGACCATTTCCGACAACCCCAGCTCAATATCTCCACTGGCGCGCAGCCGACGGATCAACTCTGGCAGAGCCCCATACAGTGTCGACGGGGCAAAACCGATGCCTAGCCAACGCCGCTGTCCTTTGTCGATGCGCCGGGTGTCATCGCAGACTCGGCTTAACTGCTCCAGCAATTGAGAAGCATGCTCGTAAAAAAAACGCCCCGCCTCAGTCAGGCGCAGAGGGCGAGAGCGTTCGAGCAAGACCACGCCAAGCTCGGCCTCCAGCTGCTGAATCTGTCGGCTCAGCGGCGGTTGCGCCAAGTGCAACTGCTCGGCGGCGCGGGTGAAATTGAGGGTTTCCGCGACTACGCGGAAGTAACGCAAATGACGAAGCTCCACCATACCTCCAAGGTATTGAACCAGACCAAAGGAACATTGGACCCTTATGTTCCGGGAGCGCAACCTCGACTTCAGGAAAAGACAGCACGGCGAACATGGATTCAACGCCATGACGCCTCGATTAGATCTCCACCGGATTTAACCATGATTAGCATCGAAAGCCTGCAAGCTGTCATCGTCGACCTGCCGACCATTCGCCCGCACAAACTGGCGATGCATACCATGCAGAACCAGACACTGGTCATTCTCCGTCTGCGTTGCAGCGATGGCATCGAAGGCATTGGTGAGGCCACCACCATCGGCGGCCTGTCGTATGGCAACGAAAGCCCGGAAAGCATCAAGACCAACATCGACACTTACTTCGCGCCCTTGCTCATCGGTCAGGACGCCAGCAACCTGAACTTTGCCATGTTGCGCATCGAACGGGCTGCGCGGGGTAACACATTCGCCAAATCAGCGGTTGAGACGGCGCTGCTGGATGCTCAAGGTAAGCGTCTGGGCCTGCCAATCGCCGAGCTGTTGGGCGGGCGCGTCCGTGATGGCCTAGAAGTGGCTTGGACCTTGGCCAGCGGCAACACCGAGAAAGACATCGAAGAAGCTGAGCGCATGCTCGACGTTCGTCGCCACCGCATTTTCAAGCTGAAGATCGGTGCGGGTGAACCAGCCAAAGACATCGCTCATGTGGCTGCGATCAAGCGTGCCTTGGGCGATCGCGCCAGCGTGCGGGTCGATCTCAATCAAGCGTGGAGTGAAGCGACGGCGCTGCGTGGCTGTCAGATGCTCAGCGATGCCGGGGTTGATCTGATTGAACAACCGATCTCCCGTCAGGACCGTGAGGCGCAGGCGCGGGTCAGTGCCCGCAGTCCGGTGCCGATCATGGTCGATGAAGCCATCGAGAGCGTAGAGGACAGCTTTGCTCTGGCGCGTGCCGGTTCGGCGCTTGTATTTGCTTTGAAAATCGCTAAGAACGGCGGCCCGCGCGCCGTGTTGCGTACAGCGGCGATCGCAGAAGCGGCAGGCATCTCACTGTATGGCGGGACCATGCTCGAAGGCACGGTGGGCACCTTAGCTTCAGCTCATGCCTTTGCCACTCTGAGCAAGATCGAATGGCATACCGAGCTGTTCGGCCCATTGCTGTTGACCGAAGACGTGGTGGTTCAGGCTCCGGTTTACCACGACTTCCAATTGATGATCCCCACGACCCCTGGCTTGGGCCTTGAACTGGATGAAGAGCGATTGACCTATTTTCGCCGGGATCGTTGAACGCTAGAAAACACCGGTGGAGGCGATTTTCGTAGAAGAGTGTTCTTGCCCGCAAAGCCGTCGCCACATCCGACTTCTTGGGTGCGTGGCACGCCGTATATTGCGAGCGGACGCGCTTAGGGGTCGTGGCAGCCAGTAATAACGAGAAAAGAGGAATCCCAATGCTATTCCACGTACGTATGACCGTGAAACTGCCGGTGGACATGCCTGCCGAACAAGCTAGCCGCCTCAAGCAGGATGAAAAGGAACTGTCTCAACGCCTGCAGCGTGAGGGGACTTGGCGCCACCTTTGGCGTATCGCTGGTCAATACGCCAACGTCAGCATTTTCGACGTCTTAGACAATCAGGCCCTGCACGACACGCTCATGCAGTTACCCCTGTTCCCCTACATGGAGATCGAGGTCGCGGCCCTATGCCGTCACCCATCTTCTGTTCACGATGATGATCATTGATTGCCGACCTGAATTGACCGCTTCCCCGGATTGACCACTGGGTGAGCCAAAAAAAACAAGATGAGGAACCCGCCATGACCGTCCGTATTTCCCAGACCGCCGAAGTGCAGGCTTTTTTCGAACAGGCCAGTGGCTTTGGCACCGATCGGGGCAACAGCCGAGCAAAGGCGGTGGTGCACCGGGTGCTGAGTGATTCGATCAAGATCATCGAAGACCTGCAGATCACTCCGGAAGAATTCTGGAAGGCCGTCAATTATTTCAACGAACTGGGCCGCCGCCAAGAAGCCGGGCTGCTGGTGGCCGGCCTGGGCCTTGAACATTATCTTGACCTGCTGATGGACGCCGAGGACGAGGAGGCCGGTCGTACCGGTGGTACGCCGCGCACCATCGAAGGCCCGTTGTATGTGGCGGGTGCGCCACTGTGCGAGCATGAGGCGCGCCTGGACGACGGTCAGGACCCGGGCACCGTGTTGTTTATGCAGGGCCAGGTGCGCGACACCGACGGCAAGCCACTGGCCGGGGCCATCGTTGATGTCTGGCACGCCAACACCGGTGGTACCTATTCGTACTTCGATACCACGCAATCGGAGTTCAACCTGCGTCGCCGTATCGAAACCGACGCCGAGGGCTGTTATCGTTTCCGTAGCATCGTGCCGTCGGGTTATGGTTGCCCGCCGGACGGTCCGACCCAGCAACTGCTGGATCAACTGGGTCGTCACGGGCAGCGTCCGGCCCATGTGCACTTCTTCATCTCGGCCCCGGGTCATCGTCACCTGACCACGCAGATCAACCTGGCCGGTGACGAATACCTGCATGACGACTTTGCCTATGCCACCCGAGATGAGTTGATTGCCGACATTCGCTTCGTCGACGATGAGCGACAGGCCAAAGCGCGGGGCATCACGGGACGATTTGCCGAAATCGACTTCGATTTCGTGCTGCAGTCGACCGCCGAGCCCAAGGCCGAACTCCGAGCCGAGAGGATGAGGGCGCTGGAAGCCTGAATCATCCCGACCGTATGTCGTGCTGCCCCGGACGAACGGGGCGGCACCGTACCTGCGAGTTGGCGTGGCAGCGCGAGGTATAGCTCACGAACCCGGCCAGTGCCGACTGTGCCAGGTTGGTCAATTTTAAGCCCATAGGCATGCTCAACTTAGTCTCCCTCATCTCGAATCGGTAAGACAGACGCTTAAGAAGCATTTTCCCAGCGCTGGGCACGCCGAGGTACTCGCTTCTAAACTCCGCTGCGGCGCCTAAAAACTCATCTGATCGTTCGAAAGGCAGTTTGCCAGTACCGAGCTATGCTTCCCATTCTGGAGTATTTCAAGGAGAGATCCGATGTCTGCCGTGCAGGACCAAGGCGTACCGGTTGTCAACGAGTTTGAAGCATGGCTTGGTGAGCGAAGCCGTTGGTTGCAAACAGCAGCCAAGAACCTCATCGATACCAAAAGGCCTCCTACGGATGATGAAATTGCAGAGCTGGCTCGGCTTTGCATGATTGAATCCAGCAAAGCTGACGACCCGGGTTTTCGCATCGTGGCGCCAGGCTCCCTGGCCCTAGCTGCAAACCGTCTCCCCATCCGAATCGACGGCATTTCAGAGGTATATGGATTAAACGCCATAAAAGCTGGAGCAGAGCTCCCGTTTGGCGCTGGGAACATCACTGTGTTTTATGGCCAGAACGGCTCAGGAAAAAGCGGCTACGCACGACTTCTAAAACAGGCGTGTGGCTCTAGGTCAAAGGACGACATTCACCCTAACGTGTTCATTGAGGAATCAGAGCCCTGCCGGGCTCATTTCCATCTTTCAGTTGGAGGAAAAGCTGGAACAATCGAGTGGACTCTCGCAGACGGAGCGCATTCGAAGCTTCGCCACTCTCAGATTTTTGACTCTAGAACAGCCACCCAGTACATGGGCAAGAACGAGGCAAGCTACGAGCCTAGCCAGATGAAATTCGTGGCAGCGCTGATCGCGGTATCAGACCGAGTGAGCGACCATTTAGGAACACAAAAAAAAGCACTGGTAAGTTCGTTGCCCCAATTTCCATTGGATTTAGGCATTACCGAAGAAAGTAAATGGCTTGTCGGACTTAAGCCTGTAACAACTACGGCAGTTGTCGACAAAACCTGTCTCTACACCCCTGAACAGGACTCGGAACGAGTAGGTATCGAAGGTGCATTGGCTCAGAAAGATGTAGCCGGACGATTGGCTGCAATCACAAAAGAAAAACAAGGGTTGGCTAATGTTCAGTTGTCGATGAATTCGCTCAAGAGCAAGCTTTGCGATGACGCTGCCCAAGCAGTTATAAATGCTCGATCCGACGCGAAAGCTAAACGTGAGGCAGCACAGAAATCAGCTCAACAACTATTCGCTGAAGCCCCTCTCGAAGGTGTAGGTGAAACGATGTGGCAACAGCTATGGGCACAAGCTCGACTGTTCTCCCAAACGCACGCCTATCCAGGCGAGGCATTCCCTGTTGTTGGTGATGAGGCGAGATGTGTGCTCTGCCAACAGGAGCTCAAAGATGGCTCTGCTGATCGGTTAAGGCACTTCGAACAGTTTGTCGTCGACGGCCTGGAACGTGCGGCCAAGGATGCGGAAGACAAACTCAAAGGCTTGCTGCGCGCACTCCCACAATCACCTACCGAGCAAGATTGGTTGGCGCATATGTCACTACTCAAGATAGACCATCAACACGCCATTGATCTGCACGCGGCGTTGGTAAAAAGGCGGGCCGATTTGGATACGGCAGAGCAAATAAAAGCCGTTGATGGGTTCGATTGGTCGACTGTAGATCAGGCATTGGCCGAACAATTCCAAACGCTAGGTACGGAAGAAAAATCGCTAAACGAACTGCTTCAAGATGGCCAACGTCAGCATATGGAGGAACGAGTCCGCCAACTGAAAGGGATTCAATGGTTGGCTCAGAACAAGCAGTCAATCCTGGCTGAGCGAGATCGGCTGATAGCCGTTGACCTCTACGGAAAAGCGATTCGGCTGGCCGCGACAAACTCGCTCACGACAAAGAATAATGACCTGGCAAGATCCGAGGTAGAGGCTGGCTATCAAACTCGTTTTGCCGCCGAACTCAAACTACTAGGTGGTTTGAGGCTGCCTGTAGCTCCGCAAAGTAAGACAGTCGGCAAAGGTCGAACTACTTTTGGCTTGGCGCTCGTCGGAGCCAAAGGCGTCCGACCGCCGGAACAAATCCTGAGTGAAGGAGAAACACGGATTGTTGCGCTCGCTGCCTTCTTGGCAGACATCACCGGTTCGAACCAGGTAGCCCCTTTCATCTTCGACGACCCGATCTCCTCACTGGACCAAGACTTTGAAGAGCGAGTTGTCGCGCGGCTCGTTGATCTTGCGCAGACCCGCCAGGTCATCATCTTCACGCACAGATTGTCGTTGGTCACCCTCCTAGACGCCGCCGTGAAGAAAGTAGCAGACCATCCGGATATTCCGAATATTATCCATGAGGTTAAAACCCTTCGACGTCTCGACAAAACATCAGGAAATTTGACCGGACAAAGCGCCCGCGACTCAAAACCCAAGACAGCCATTAACAAGCTCTTGAATGAGTCTTTGCCCAAGCTTAAAAAACATCAGGTCGATGGCGACGCAGAGAGCTATGACCTCATGGCCAAGAGCGTTTGCAGTGACTTCCGGATAATCGTAGAGCGTGCTGTCGAGGTAGTCCTGCTGAACACTGTCGTGCTGCGATTTAGGCGAGAGGTGATGACTAAAGGGCTCATCAGACAGCTGAGTAATATCACCCAGGAAGACTGCGATCTGATCGACGATCTGATGACCCGATATTCTGTCTACGAGCACTCACAATCGGATGATCTGCCGGCTGTTCCGCCGGAGCTAGACCAGCTCGAGACAGATATGAAATCGCTCTCAGATTGGATGGGTGAATACTCAAAACGAGTGGCATAATCTCTCTCCAAACGAATCAGCCACAGACGAAAAATCTGTGGTTTTTTTGGTGTCAAAATCTCTGGTACCGCTCGGTATTTTGGATGTGACCGGACGGGTAAGTGATCTACCTCCTACGTGGATACGCGTTCACTTGTCGTTGCAGCCTCGCCGCTTTGTATTATTCCGTGCTGCCACAGTTCGCGGCGGCAGTCTACAGAAAATTAGATAGTAATCTTCGATGGGGGGAGCGGCGAGGGAACACCGTGCGGTTTTGCCTACTAGCGTAGAAGGAATCTTGAAATTCGGATGTTCATAGCCATCGCTTGCACGCGAGCTTAGCTTTTTTTGGCGAAAGCGGCAGATTTTGGACAAATTAACGCAGCAAGCCATCTGACTCGCTGATAAATAATTCCCAACCATCAATTACTCATGGACTATAGGCACCATTTGGCGGCCTCTTCATGAGGCCAGCGCTCGTAGCTCCAGGAGCCCGTGAATGAATATCAAGATTGAGGCGCTGATCGCCCGCAAGATCGGCTTCGCCTCCCACCAGAACGCCGTTCCGCTTGTACGTGAACTGAGTCTCTGGAACCAAGAAGAAACAAACTTTGAAAACCTGATCCTGACATTGAGCTCTGACCCAGATTTCGTCGAAAGTCGAACATGGCACATCGACCGCATCCACGCGGGTGATCGCCTCAGCATCTCTGAACGCGACATCAAGCTCAATGCTGGTTACCTGTCGGGATTGACTGAAAGCCTGAGCGCCGATGTGGTCATGCGCCTTTCACAAGGCGATAAGCTACTCGTCGAGCAGCGCTTCCCGACTGAACTGTTGGCCCGCACTGAATGGGGCGGTTTGAGCGCCATGCCGGAGTTGCTGGCTGCTTTCTGCATGCCCAACGATCCGGCTGTAGATCGGGTTCTCAAAGCAGCCTCTCAAGTCTTGCGACGTGGCGGGAAGAAAGACGGCATTGATGGCTATGAAAGCAAGTCACGCACACGCAGCTGGGAACTTGCCTCCGCCATCTGGTCTGGGGTGTGCAGCTTTCAATTGAGCTATGCATTGCCGCCAGCCAGTTTCGAGCAACAGGGCCAGAAGGTCAGACCCCCGAGTGTGGTTCTGGAGAATGGCGTTGCAACGTGCCTGGATACCGCATTGCTCTTCGCGGCGGCTTTGGAGCAGGCTGGACTCAATGCCCTGCTTATCATGACCAAGGGGCATGCGTTCGCAGGCGTTTGGTTGCAGCCCCAAGAGTTTTCCCAACTGCTGACCGATGAAGCGTCGGCAGTACGCAAGCGTCTTGATTTGAAAGAGATGGTGGTTTTCGAAACCACCCTTGCTACTCAGGCGCCTGCGCCTAGCTTTTCCCAAGCCGTTGCGGCTGCTGAGCGGCAACTCGATGATGAACAGTTCATCATGGCCATCGATCTGCACCGTGCCCGGATGCAAAAGATTCGCCCGATGGCACTAGTGTCGGCCGTGAATGCATCCGACGCGACCGATGATGCGCCACCGACCGCTGAAGGGTTGGAGGAAGCCCCGGCACTCCCGGGCTTCGATGTCGAGATCAATGAAGGTAACGAAGGTCCTGCCGGCAAGCTCACTCTCTGGCAACGCAAACTCCTTGATCTGACGACACGCAACCGTCTGCTCCATCTCCCGGACAGCGCTAAAGGAGTGCGTCTTCTCTGCCCGGATCCAGCAGCGCTTGAAGACCTCCTCTCCAGTGGCGGTCGCATTCGGGTAATGCCAGTACCTGACCTGAAAAGCAGTGGCCGTGATGTGGCTCTGTACGAGCAGCAGAATAATGAAAGCCTGGTCGATGAAGTGGCTCGTCAGGCACTCGCACGGGGTGAAGTGCTCGCCAGTCTGGAGAAGGTCAAGCTCGAAGCGACGCTGATCGATCTGTTTCGCAAGGCGCGCAGCGATTTGGAGGAGGGTGGCGCAAACACTCTCTTCCTGGCCATCGGTTTCCTCAAGTGGAAGAAAACCGCAGAAGACCCGAAAACGTATTCAGCCCCGTTGATTTTGCTTCCGGTAAAACTCGAACGCAAAAGCGCCTTGTCCGGGGTAACGTTGAGCCTGCTCGACGAGGAACCGCGTTTCAACCTGACACTGCTTGAGTTGCTCCGCCATGATTTTGAACTGGTGATTCCCGGCCTGGATGGCGAACTACCGAGTGATGAAAGCGGCATTGATGTGACCGGCATCTGGAACATGGTGCGGCGAGCGGTACGCGATGTCCCAGGATTCGAGGTGAGCACTGAGCTGGTTCTGGGCACATTCTCGTTTGCCAAATATCTAATGTGGAAAGATCTGAATGCCAACGCGGCGCAGCTGCTGCAAAGCCCTTTGGTCAGGCATTTGTTGGAGCCCAACGAGGCAGGTGAAGGCTTTTCTGGCTCAGACGAGTTTCCTAAACCTGAGCGTCTGGATTCCACAGTAACGCCCGCCCAGCTTTTTGCGCCGCTACCGGCTGACTCGTCACAGTTATCAGCCGTCGTAGCCTCCGCCAGTACGCATAGCTTCGTCATGGATGGCCCTCCTGGAACCGGGAAGTCGCAGACCATTGCCAACATGATTGCTCACAACCTAGCACTTGGCCGGCGAGTTCTGTTCGTTGCCGAAAAACGTGCAGCCCTCGACGTAGTTTATCGTCGTCTGGCAGAGAAAGGGCTGGGCGAGTTTTGCCTGGAGCTTCATTCAAGCAAAGCGTCGAAGGTTGAAGTGCTCAAGCAGTTGGATCGTGCCTGGGATGTTAGCGACGCATTGAGTGCTGAGGAATGGGAGCGTGAAGCCTCTCGATTGAAGACGCTGCGCTCGCGTCTTAACCAACTGGTCGAGGTCCTGCATCGCCGCTGGGGCAATGGCCTTACCCTGCATCAGTCGATAGGCCGTGTTGTTCGTGACCATAGCCCTCAGACGCCAAGATTAGCCTGGCCTGCAAACACCGAACACGACGCTGCCGAGTACGGCCAGCTCCTCGACTTATCACGTCGACTTGGCCTTAATGGGGCCGCTGCACGCGACCTGTCAGGGAAGTTCGGCGCTCTGGCGCAGACGCAATGGTCGAACGCCTGGCAGGCGCAGATCGCCAGTGCTTCGCGTGAGTTGCCTCAGGCGCTTGATGCGCTGAATGCCGCCAGCGAAAGACTGGTTGGTCTGACGCACCTGTCGTTGCCAATCGCTGAGGTAATGCAGGTCCAGCAGCTTAGCGATTTGGTAGCCCTGGTTGTGGAATCTTATGGCCAGAACCTGTCATTCGCATTTGCTCCCGACGCTGTCACGCGTATCGAATCAGTCCGTCGCGCCTGTCAGTTGATCGAAAGTTACCGCGATCTTGAAGAAAGCCTGTCCTTGGATTACGCCGATGAAGCTTGTCGTCGCATTCCGTTCGAACAAATGCACAGTGAGTGGAGAGAGGCTGAGGGCAAGTTCTGGTTCCTGGCCACATTCGCCAAGAAAAAGGTGGCGAGGAAATTAGCGTCTTTAGGTGGCGCAGCGGGTCTTCCAGATACGCTTGCCGACCTCGCCATTTTCGAGCGCCTGCATTCACAGCTACTGGAGCTAGACGCATTGTCGAGTGACATGCTGTCGATCCCCGGCTGGCAAGGACTGACTAGCGATACCTCCCGCACACTGCGTGCCGTCATACTGGCCGAGAATCTGCGCGGGCTGCTGAGCAGCCTGGCTGGATCCCCAGACCACCTGGTTTCATTGCGCGGCGCAGTCGCGCGTCTGGTCGTCGATGCCAATGACATGCTAGCGCCGGGCGGACAAATCGGTGCTGCACTAACGACGTTGCAACAGGCCTTGTCCCGCTATGACGATGCAGCCCGACTGTTCGCTGGATTAGCTGGAACGAGCCCAGGCGCGCATCCGAGCGTTGCCGCATTGCGGACCACTTCACTGTCCATCCAGCAGCAAGAAGAACAGCTCAAGGCCTGGTGCGATTGGTGCCGAGTGCGCGAGCAAGCTACCGAGGTGGGTTTGGCCAGCCTGGCCCAGGCATTGGAATCAGGAAGCCTGCTGCCAACGGCAACTGAAAAAACTTTCGTCACCGCCTATGCCCAGTGGTTTGCCACTCAGGGCATTGACAGCGAACCGCTGCTGAGGAACTTCGTCGCAGCCGAACACATGAGTGATATTGGCGCTTTTGCTCGCCTGGACGATGAGCTGGCAAAACTGACGGTACGTTACATCCGGGCAAAACTTTGTGGCCTTATCCCGTCCAAGAATGACATCCCAAAAAGCAGCGGCTTCGCAATTCTCAAGCATGAATTGCAGAAGTCACGCAGGCACAAACCTGTCCGTCAGTTGGCTATTGAGATGGGCGATGCATTGAATCGCTTGGCTCCGTGCATGCTCATGAGTCCGCTGTCGATTGCGCAGTTCTTGCCTGCCGATCAGCCGCCGTTCGATCTCGTCATTTTCGATGAGGCGTCGCAGATTGCGCCATGGGACGCCATCGGTTCGATAGCTCGTGGCAAGCAAGTAGTGATCGCTGGTGACCCGCGTCAGATGCCACCGACGAACTTCTTCAGCCGTGGCCCGAACGCCGGGGATGACGATACCGCCGAAGACATGGAGAGCATCTTGGACGAATGCTTGGGGGCAGGGGTGCCAAGCCACAGTTTGAGCTGGCACTACCGCAGTCGCCACGAAAGCCTGATCGCGTTCTCCAATCACCGTTATTACGACAGCAACCTCATCACCTTCCCTGCGGCCGAGACCCGTGCCAGCGCTGTTGAATGGCGCCGAGTCGAGGGCGTGTACGCAAAAGGCAAGGGGCGCTATAACCAGGCCGAAGCAGAGGCCATAGTCAGTGAGACCGTCAAGCGTCTTACCGATCCAGCATTCATCGCTGCCGGCCATTCAATCGGGATCATCACGCTCAACTCTGACCAGCAAAAACTGATCAACGATTTGCTGGACGCTGCACGCAAGCAATACCCGCAGATCGAGCTGTTTTTCCAGGACTCCCAGACCGAACCGGTAGTAGTGAAGAACCTGGAAACGGTCCAGGGCGATGAGCGCGATCTGATCATGCTCGGGATAGGCTATGGCCCTACTGAAGCGGGTGCGCCGGTCATGTCCATGAACTTCGGCCCGCTCAACAAAGACGGTGGATGGCGCAGGCTGAACGTTGCCATCACCCGATCTCGACGAGAGATGTTGGTATTCACATCGTTCGACTCGTCGATGATCGACCTTAATCGGACCAACGCTCGTGCCGTTCGCGATTTGAAGCATTTCATTGAGTTTGCGCAGCGCGGTCCAAAGGCCTTGGCCGAGGCGATACAAGGCTCTGTAGGTGGCTACGACTCGCCGTTCGAGGAAGCCGTCGCCCAAGGGCTGCGGCGCCTCGGTTGGCAGGTAGTCCCTCAGATTGGCGTGTCACGTTTCCGCATCGATTTGGGCATTGTTCACCCTGATCGTCCGGGCGACTACCTGGCGGGTGTTGAATGCGATGGTGCTACCTACCATAGCGCTGCCACCGCGAGGGACCGCGATAAGGTCCGGGGTGCGATCCTCAAGGACCTGGGCTGGAACCTGGTACGGCTGTGGTCGACAGAATGGTGGGTCGATAAAGAAGGGGCGTTGCAGAAGCTGCACGCAACTCTGAACGACCTTCTGGAGCAATCTCGGATCGAGGTTGCTGCCGGTCAGGTAGCCGAGGAGCCGTCGGTAGCTCCACTCGTGATTGATTTCACGACCGACATCGTTGTCAACGACGTGGTGCCTGAAGCTCCCCTGGCATCCGAGAGTGAATTGCCAGCGGAGATTGGAGAGGTTCGCATCGCACGGGCCCACAACGATCAGTCGATTTCTCTGGGACAGAAGGGGGAGTATCGCGTTGCGGACCTCTCGTCTCTAGCGGCCATGATCCAGGCAGACCAATTTCACGTTCCTGAGTACACACCGGTGCTGCGACAGATCATCGATGAAGTGCTGCGCCAAGAAGCGCCAATTCTCGACGCTCTGCTGGTCCAGCGGATAGCTCGTGCACACGGCTTCCAACGATCTGGGCGGCTCATTCGGGACCGAGTGTTAGAGTTGGCCGAGCAGCACCACCACGTTCAGCAGGCGGGATTTGAAGAGGTATTCGTTTGGCACGCCGAAAGCGATGTGATGGAGTGGTCGACATACCGCGTTCCGGCTTCGGCCAACGACGCGCGTTCTATCGAAGAGATTGCGGCTGAGGAGCTGCGGATCGCAGCCAGCATCATTGACGCAGGTGACCCTGCATTGGAGGTGGCGCGGTTGCTTGGAGTCAAACGGCTTACAGGGGCTGCAAGACAGCGTATAGAACGGATTTTGGGTGCGTAGGTCGGATCGGTTATCGCGGTGGCTCCGCTGAGCTTTAAAGGACGCCACCTTGACTACCGGCGATTCACCCAAGGATATCTTGGGCACGCATGCGCGCTTCGATTAGGTCCACTAAAGCAGCATTGGCCACATGGATAGCTGGATCACCATCGGCCAGAAGCGGACAGTTGAGGTGGACCTTTCTCTCAGCTTATTCTGCGTAGGGTTCCGGGAGATAGCGGGATCGTCATTGAAACTAAGTAGAATCGCATACCCCTACGCTACGTGCAGGCGGTCGTTGCCCTGAGGTGACCACCCTCCCTAAATGAAAATGGAATTTCTTTGCTAATGCGTAAACTCAATCCTTCAAGCCGCTGTGTGCACCTGTTTTTTATGCTGTTCAGAAAGACAATCATTGCCTACGCAGCTGCTGCAATGGTCTCCACGGCATATGCTCAAAATTATCAGGTTAGCGTGACACGCAAGGGTGCCAATCTCTACAAAGTAGATGGACAGCAGATTTATATTCGTACCAATGATTGCTACGAATATGCTTACGGTGAATCCGCAATCCTTGAGGCTACTGGAGGTACGGGGGATCTGAAGTTTCTGGAATCAAAAGACGAGTGCCCCGTTAAAGCGATTCTTGGCATGTCACAACAGGCCCCAGGAAAATACCAGGTCGAGGTCACCCAAGAGGGAGACGACTGGTATGAGATCTTCGGCCAGAACCTGTTTGTACACACCAGCGACTGCTTCAGCATGGCTATGAACGAAAATGCCATCCTGGATATGTACGCGAGCACCGCCGGATCGCTTGAGATCGAAGGAGACGAATGTACCGTTGATGGCATCTACGCGAAGCTCAGACTCTGACAGCATGGTTTCTGACATTAGCTGGTGGCGTTACAAACGGCGCATAGCCGAGCCAACGCCCCAGAACTGAGTCAGGTCTCAATCTGCCCCTGAAGTTCTTTATAGGCTCGTTTGATATCCCAGCGAGACAAAGTTTCCCTCGCTTGATGGGCAGTTGTATGGAGCCTACAGCCTGCGAATCGACGGCCACATCCACATGGGCACGGGAGCTTATTAGCCCTTCTGCGCTTCATTGAAAGCAGTTCAAGCAAGCCCATGAGGACGCTCGCATCCTCGACCCTGAATATCATCCTGTAGTCGTCAATCAGCCCTTGGGAACCATGTGCAAGCTCTCCGAAAGGAAATTGGGCAATGCCTCTCTCCCTTAACGACTGCGCATACAGAAATGGCACCAAGCACAGCTCGACAAACCGTGTGAGCGTCCGCGTGGCGCCCAATTGCAGCCGTTGACTCAGCGGTGAACCTAGGCACAATGAGCCATTCCCGTTTACGTGATTGTCTACGGAAGAGGAAATTCGCCCCTCAGTCTCGTAGACGACAGGAAGCTCCTTGTCCAACTGATCAACGATGTCGATCCGTATTCGGTACTCGTCAGCTATGTCGGGAAGCCCCTCAGCTGACGCAGAAAATGGAAATCGGCCGACAAGTGAAATTGTTCCGTCCACCGTCGGCCGAAACCTCATACGCGGGTAGTCGGCCAAGAATGATTCGATCATCGAATCATGCTTAGTCAACCGTTGCTCCCCCAAGGGCGAGGCGGCTGGGAAACTACGATGGCTGGGGCGGCGACCTGAGCGGGTGCTGAAGCAATGCCCAAAGCGGCAGTCGAGGTCGGGGTTTCAAAGCAGTCCTCGATGTGTTCCACCAGACGATGTCCATCCAGATCCCTGATTTGCCTGAAATCTTCAAGAGCTTGGCGAACCCAGAGGTGGAAGTGCTCTTTCAATCGATCTTTTTGCCCCTCAGGCATCTTCCAGCGATCGGCGAAGTTTTCTTTAGGGTTGACCGGATTCGGTACAGTGTCGGAATTACTGGCCACGAAAGCGCTCAGGCCGGCGAGACACGACGCCACCGCATCCTTCAACGAGCCGCCTGGTCGATAGGCTTGCGCAGCCAGCGTGGTGATGATGATCGAGATTGGTTTTGAGTCGGGATTGTCGCGGTACATCACATCACGATGACGTTTGAGCAATTGAATGGCCCGCTGAAGATTCGTCTTTCGTTGATAAAACGGTACTTCATCGACTTGCGCTTCGAGCGCAATCAGTCCTTTCTCATACATTGGCTCCGACTTGGATTCGAACCATTTGCAATAGCCGTCCGGATTGCTGACCATCCAGCCAGCGTTGATGTCCTCATAATCTGGACGCCGCCTGTCAGTGATGTAGACAGCGAGACTCGAAACGTCCCGAGCCAACACTTGCTTGACACCATAGCTCTCCATGGAGATAGCCAGCTCTTGGCGCCTGCCCTCCTCGACGGGAACTCCTGGGACAACGTCCATGTGGAAACTGACGCCATCCTGGTAGTAGAGGCGCCAGCAGCGATTCTTCTCTTCCAGAGCTTCTTGAATTCGCTTGGCTTCGCGGTACCCCTCCAACTCAATTCCCACCAGTTCCTTTAGATCCGACTGACTGTGAGTCTGCGGATAAACACCTTCCCTCAGTTTGCATGAGAGATCCAAGTCGTAACTCTCTCCTGCAAGCAGTGGACGGATGGCCGTCCCCAGAGCGAACGACCCTTGAACAAAGATGTGGGGATCGTTCTTGGCGACGGTTGATTCGGGCCGGCTGAACCACTCGCCCAGTGATTTGTATCGCTGCACCGCTTTCTCATAAGCACTAGGTGGAAGCTCTAAAGTCTCTACTGCGACAAGCAAGCTGCGTTCTTCGATGTCCATGTGGAAATTCCTCATGAATTGAGATGTTGAATAGATGATGCGTGTACTCAGCAGGCATCCAACTGCAGCACGCTGCCGGGTGCATGCGGCGGCACGCTAATCGCGTGCCTGTTCAATGTGAAGGCGTGGAAAGGCAAGGCCATAGGGGCCATCTGATACATGTGGATTGGCGGATGCAAACGCGACTGGAGTTTCATTCCGAGAGCAAAAATTGCTGTAGCCGGAGCGATGGTACAAATTGAAATTTCTTTGGCGTGGAGCACATCAACCGCATAAGCCCATGCCTCCTGGCAGGTATTTCTGAATCTCTCCATCGCCCCTTTGGGTGCCACGACATCAACACCATAGGTGCTTGGAAAAATCCGAATACGGGGCATGTTAAGCATTTCCGCCGTTAGCGCTTCATCAGTTATTTCTGAGGTGATCTCCAAAGTGATCAATATATGCGAGCCAACTTCCGCATCGGGGGTCTTAGTCCACTCGAATTTCACAGGAGGTTCGGAATCTTCAGGACGCACCCAGGTTCCCGGGTTACGCCGAAAGCTAAACAGCTCTACCCGTCTCGCTTCTCCGACCAGCCACCCGCCCAGCAGCATTGCCGGCATGTTGCCCAGCGGGAAGACGGCGAGCTCCTGGGCTTGAGCGCCGAACGCACCATCGCCCCTGATCGCGGTATGGATGTGGAGAATTTGCGCCCGGAAAACTCGCAAGAAGTTAGCCCAATATCCGGGGTCGTTTACATCGTTTCCACCTTGGACATCACGCAAAAAATATTCGGCCACACGCTCGCTCACAGGTGTCAGGTGCGCGGCCAATAAGGCCTTTCGGGCATCGTGTTGTGAGAATGTTGTTGTGCGACCGGCGATGTCACCTATGAATGCCAAGGCATGCACAATCGGGTAAGACAATGTCGCAGCTTGGTTGATACGCCAGTTGACCCTCGTGGCGACCATTGCCTGAAGTCGTTCCTGGCTAAAGCTATCCGGATCAACTTTGTCGATCAGCCGGTGATGGATGTCACAACACAGCATGATGTTCAAAGGTGACTGCGCCAGCTCTGCTGACAGGTGATCATCACCACGCGGACCTTTTGGCTTGGCTGCAACGATGTGGGCTAGGTAACCGTAGTACCCATAATTGCCCAAGTTGTCCCTGAACAGCTCAGCAGGGCAGCCCTCGAACTCACAGATCCCGGCTGACCGTGCGTAAACCCAATTGATGACTTCACTCGGCAGATTGGGGCGCTTCATGTCTTCGAGCAGAGAATCGCGCTGTTTCAGAAATACCTGGATGGCTCTCTTGGTTGCCTTAGCGTGTACGAGAGCGAGCAATTGAGCCGCAAACGACTCAGTGTTAACAGATACATGCGGGACGTCGTGCACCACCGTGTGTTCAAGCTTGGGGACGATTTGCTTGTCGCTTGCCCATTGCAATACTAGGTCTCTGGATAAGACTCCAATATCCCCAGTAATGGCCTCTAGCGGATCAGCACTGGTTGTGTCGAACCGAAAAAAAGCGAATCTCCAGCCATCGGTTTCCGTCGCCAGAACCACGCGGTTGGTCGAGGAGTGCTGCCATGCCTCAAGCGCGGCACGCAGCTGTTGGTCATACAGAGCATCGAGAGGTACTGACACACACACCACCCCACTACTGGCCAAAGATTATGGACCTAACCAAAGTCTTCTACTGAAAAGCGTAGGGGCAGAGATCAGCTAGATTTCTGCAGAATATGCCTTTTCGGAAAAAACACAACATATACCAATAATTTTTTTAAAAAACACCACATATGGTGATCTCTTGCCAAAAACGAGCAATCCCATAGGGATTCAATTCACAGTGCCACTACTGTACATGCAACCATGGCTAAAAAGGAAAATTATTGGATCCATAATCCTATGCGTTTGAACACTTCTAATGGGGATATTAGATTCTGTGCCCTTTTCAGGAATGCAGTGGCGATTAGTGAGTGAGCTGATGGACGCCGGGCGAGCCGTGAAGGCCGCTAGGCCTCAGGTGACTTAGGACACATGAAGACTGCCCGCGCGGCTGTACAGGTTGCCAAAGTGGCCCTCGGGGAGCGTGGGCCGATTTGGTGGGATCGCGGAGCGCCGGACTGAATAGGCATGTGGTTGAGAGCACGCCGTACGCGGTCTGGTATCAACAGCTGTGCGATAAAAAGTTATTGAATGACCGAAAGGTAGGGGTTGTTTGGCGGTACGTCATCGAATAGATGTTTAGGCTCCAGCAGCAGATAACCGTGCAGTCGACGCGACTTGCGCGGCCCTGTTACGTTGCAGGTCCAGATATTCAACCCGCTCTCCTGCTTGTGGTGCAGATGCAGCCGCTCAAACTGTTTCTGTACCCATTGCCATTCCGACACGTTCTCCAGCTTCGCCAGCTCGGTGACCTGTGGATGTTCCTGGGCGTACCGCTGAAACAGCCCGGGGCTCACCAGGTAGGCCGTATTTGCCACGGTATGCACCAGTGCCTTTGCATCATTGATGATCAGCCGACGGCCACGAACGCTCTGCCGAAGCCACTGAATAAAATGCTCACCAGAGGGTGCTTCGAGGTCGACAGCTTGATGTTCCGCCTTAGGTGTGATCGCGACCGCTGCCACGGGCGTTGCTGGTTCGGCGGCGGTCGAAGACCTAGGTGGATTATCGGGATCTTCCGCCTCATTCCCGGCAGTTGGCTGCGCGCCGGTTGTGCTGAACAACGCTAATAGATCGTCGACACCATCTGCGGCCCCGGGTTTTTCAACAGCGCCAAGCGTTAGATCAGAATTCGGCAGAGAGGAAGAGCTGGAGATCGCAAGCGGTGTTTCCATGGCGGCCTCGGTCGGTGCGGGCTCTTCCTCAGACGAGCTATCTTGCTCCACTTGTACGGTTCCAGTGAACGGTATCGGACGGTCCTCCGAGTCCCAAATCAGCGCCGGGGAGAGCCTGAGGAATGTAAAGCTGTGCGACCAGCCTGCATCACTGGTGATCGTGGCTTTCCAGATAGCCTTGCCGTCCGCAGTTGGTAAGGCAACCCCATGGTCCTGCAATACATTGAACACTGCAGTGTTGTTCGACGGGATACCGTCAATACCTTGGGACAATAGATGGGCACGTAGTTTGTCGGAGACCGTCTTGCTGACCAGCCACAGGGCATCTTGCGTCAACCATCCATCCGAGGCCTGAGGCTGGTTCAGCTTGAACTCCTCCTTGAGCAGATATCGTAATCCTTCCAGCAGTTTGCGCTGCAGGGCATGGCGCGGTGCGGCCATGGCCTTGCCGGGATCACCGCCGAGTGCCTGAGCGACCGAGGCCTGGTCGGCGCGCGTGACCAATTCGCCCAGCGTGCCGGCATGTTCGTACTGGCCGGCTAGCACGTACAGCAAGGCACTCCACAGATCGGGATAGCCGCTGAGCCAGTCGAGCGCCTCGCGATCAAGTAGCCTGGCGTACAGCAACCCGCTGGCCGAGCTGTGCAGGCGATACTCCCGATCTTTGCGGTAGCGGAACCGGTACGGTCGCTGCAGTGGGCCGTGCCAGGGGTGCCAGATCTCACCGTCGGCATATTCGACATGCAGATCGACGGCGATCTTGCCAATGTCGTGCAGCAACGCTGCATAGGCGGTCCCCGCCGTCCAGGCTTCGGCCTGAGCAGCCTGTGCTTCTGGCGTCGCACCCACCGGCAACAGGTGTGACTGCCGCAGCTTGAGTGCGTAGGCAACGATCTCCAAACCATGATCGAGCATGCCACCGGGGTAAGCATGGTGGTGGCTTTCGGAAGCGGGCAACTGCTGAACCAGCTCGGCGTAGCGTTCGAGAGGGGCGAGGTACAGTGTCGAGAATTGCTTGCGCGACAGGGAGGTGCGTTGCCAAATATGTTCCAGCAGCCTCTGCCGCCGTGTCGTCGCCAGCAGCGACGCGGCCGACTCGGGTCGCGTCAGCCCTTTGGGCATGTCAATGATGGGACTCGACCCGCCAGGAGGTGGCGGGACCTTTTTGCGCCGGAACAGCGAGAACATGGCAAATCCCGAATGACGGGCTGGCGGGAGAGCCTTTTTGCTTTTCGGGTAGGGCCTTTCTCCTTGACCCCGTTCCCTTGTCCCTTACAGCCCTTTGGCCTTTAACCCTTTGGGTATACGCGATGTGACTTCGCGCAGGCCACGATCAATGTGGGATACAGCATTCCCCGCATTGAATGCTAGGGCCGGAGATTGATGATGGCTGAGATGGATCAGGTTCTCAGTGGATAGCGGGTTCAGCCAGGTGTCATCAGGAAAGTCCACCGAACCGGGAGTAGATTGGCTATTAAGAGAAATGAGCTAGTTGACAAAGTTGACAAAGCTTACAAAGGAGATCAAAGTTAATTCAGTTTCAATCCTGCCTGCGGGAGACAACCATGCCCAAGACCCTTGAATACATCGCCGATCACCTTCCACGAGTCACGGTAGACGACGTGCGTCGTTTCTCTGCGACCGTCGAAATCCGGGATGCCCGGGCCTTTGCGGCCGAGTTGCAGGTGTTTGTACATGAACGTCTGGAGGCGGTAGAACTCCCCCAATCCCTGGAAGTACCGCCGGAAGAAGAAGCATTGGAGCAGACCCTGTCGCGCAACGCAGCTGCACTACGCGCGGACACTCGGTGGGTACCGGGCAAGAGCGACATCCAGCGCGGTCGTGCCGTATTGCTGGAAGCCTTCGATCTGCCGCACAACGTGCCGCTGTCCGAGTTCGCGCAGTTGGCGCACAAGTCGCGCCAGCAGATCTACAAGGACATCGAGGCCCGCCGTCTGCTCGCGCTGAATGTGGGGCCGCGCCGCCAGAAGCTGCCCGACTGGCAGCTCGACCCGGTAAAGCAGCAGTTAACCCAGGCTGTCCTGAAAGGGGCGGCCGAGGTCGACAGCTGGACGTTATATCGCGCCCTGTCTGAGCCACTCGAGGGCTTGGGGGAGAGGGCGCCTGTGGATGCCGTGACTGCTGATTCGGTTGATGACGTAACCAGGGTGGTGTTCAACGTGTTAGGCGTGCATTGAGGCGAGGTTGGCGTGACTATTGGATTGCCGACTTTCCCTATCGTTGCAGGTGAAATGCTCCAGCATGTGAGCCGTGTTGTCTATCGAAGCAAACCGCTGTATTACGGTTGCGATGGCACTAACCGTTATGACGCCCCCAATCTGGACTATGGCGTACTCTATCTGGGCCTTGACCTTCCCACGGCGTTGATGGAATCGGTGTTTCACAAGCATGAGTGGGACAAGGACACGAATCGCTCGATCGCAATGGCGGAAGTGCAAAGTCGTTTGGTGCGCGCTGTCGGTGTGCTGGAAGATTTACGTCTAGCGGACCTCACGGCCGAGGGCGTTATGGCAGGCTACTTCGGCCTTAATCTCGGGCAGTTGGCCAGCCGTGATTACCTGCACACACAGCAGGTATCTGCACAGGTGTATGCGATGCAAGGAAAAGACGGTGTGCCGCTGTTTGACGGCGTGCTTTATCCATCGCGCAACAACTACCCTTCAGCAAGCATTGCCCTGTTCGAGCGAGCGAAGAAGAAAGTTAAGGTATTCGCCGACATCGACTTGGCTGACCATGTGGACTGGCCTCATTTCGTGGCGAGCTACCGCATCGGCGTGGTACAGCCTGATTCTGACTTGTTTGAAGAGCCTTGAGGCAAGTTTGGAACGTAGGGAAAACTGCAAGCTGAATCCATGAGATCAAAACCGGAATAGCGTAAAAACACATGTAGCAGGTGACGATGATGAGCACGAACAAGCACATCAACAACGCAGAACGTCTTGGCCACTGGCTGGGCGGGCTGTGGCACGGCTATGTGCGTCGTGAGCGGCAGGCGGTGATCTGGATGGTGGCAGAAGGAGTGCCTGCTGGCGTTGCTGCGGCTGTGCTCTGGGTCGCCAAGATCGCCGTGCTTGGCGCTCTGCTGTATGTGGCGTTCTGGATCGCGTTGTTGATTGTATTTGTGACTATGGTTGCCTGGGCGGCTCGAAATGCTGATGTCTGTAACAACGACGATAAACCTCAATGGCGGAACGGTTTGGACGGATATGGCCTATACCGAGGCGGAATGCGTATCGACGCCGGAAGCAGCGATGACGAATAGCATGCCTACTTCATCGCCTTCAGAACCGCACCGGTGCCTTTGCCTCCTGCCGACTTTGCGTCATCGCTGCCAGCGTTGAGCATCTGCGCGATATTGCCTGCCCGTACGCCAACCCAACCCAGCGCAGCGACCCAAAAACCCGGTAGCACAATGAACATCGTCCCCATGACAAAGTCGAGCAGCATGTCGCCAAAGGTATTGTTCAGCCCCATCAGAGGATTGAAATTGGTGTGAGGGCGGTTGGCACCGAATCCCCAGCCATAGAGTGCATCGAGGACCGTACTGTCGATCCAGCGGGCGAGCTGGAACCAGAAGTCCACGAAGAACAGTGCGAACTCGACGCAGCTCACGGTCATCACCGCCTTCAGGTCATAGGTGCCTACCAACAAGACCAACGGGATGCAGATGACCAGCGCCATTTTCAGCAACGACAAAACCATCGGCAGTGCCTGGCGTACCACGTCCATGGCGGGGAAGTATCCCAGCGATCCTACTGCCAAGCCGACATCGGCCGCACCGCGGGTGACGATGTTCGGCACCGTCATGCCTACCTGGCCGCCATAGTCCGCATAAATCTGCCCATGATTCATCTTCTGCTGCCTGGGCGAAGCGATGGCGCGAATCACCGAGTCATCGACCTCGCTCTGTGTCAGAAATCCCGCCCAGCGAGCGACACGCGAGAGCAGACCCGGGTCGACTTGAGCCAGTAGGCGGCTACGCAGACCTTCACTGTCGTCCGTCCACCATTGCCCGCACGTCGGATAACCGCCACCGCTGTCCACCTGCGCCAGTCCCACGTCGCGGTTTGCGTCGTAAGGCCAGGCTGTGCGTGGCGTGCTGGAGTGATAGGTATCGTAGAAGCCGCCGGTGTTGAGGAAATAACTTGAGCCGACCCAGGTCACGTCATTCATTTGCTCCTCGGCCAGCGTTGGTCGGTTCATGAACAGCTTGGCGCGTGCCGGGCCATAGCAGTCGTGGGTGAAGTCGGCGATCTCCTGTGCCAGGACCGGATCGTCGATCCGAGTGGAATCAATGTCCATGCGCATTTGCCGCAAATCCGTCCCACACGGAATCGCCGCCACTGCCGCGCTCGTGACCGCCTTGGACAGGGCATGCATGAAAAACCACCAGACGGGCACCAGAGCGGTTTGATTGTTGAGTGCGGTGTAGGAGTTGGACCAGCCAGTGTCGGCCGGCTGCGGCACATTGACCTGACACTGTGCGGAGCGGGTGGTGTCGAATTTGATCGTGTTGAAGTCAACCGGGATGAAGGGGATGCCAGCGAACATGATGACCACGATCGCCACCCACACTCGATTCTCAATGCGCATCGAAGACAGCACCCCCTTGTTGCCCTCGTCGGCGCCTTCAGCCCGCGCCCTGAGCCACTCGTGGATGATGATTGCCAGGAACGGCAGTGCGAATGCGCCGCTGGCAACCAGGATGTTCCAGATGCCGTTGTTGACGATCCAGCCCACCAGCGTCAGGTAGTACTCCAGATAATCCGTCGTGTAGAGCATCATGGTCATTTCCCTGTCTTAACCGTGCTGAAGCAATGTGCTGGCTTCAAGCGACACGATGGCGATCACGGCCGCGATCTCAGTGCGCAACAAGCGACGATGGGTTTCAACAGAAGGCTCGCGTTGTCGCAGACGGTCACGCATCCACCACCAACCAACAGTGGTCATCGCATACAGACACACCCGCCAGAACAAGAAATCGCCGGCGTGCGCCTGCATCCAGCTCTCCCAACCTTCGATGTCGCCTACCAGGTGGATGCCGGCAATGTTCACGGCTACCGCGGCGCCGGCCACCAGACAGACCCACAGCAGCGCCGTACCCACGCGGCGATTGAAAAGCCGCGACAAGTGCAACCAGGACGGCCAGATCATGGTATGCCGCTCCCGCTCCTGGGCCGCTGGATCTGATCCAGCCGGTCACGCGTGGTATCGCCCTCATAGATACCGCGCGAGCCCGAGGCACGGGTGCTCTGCCGCTGGATGATGGTCATGGCCGAGTTACCGGCCAGTTCGCGCCGCAGTTCCAGCTCGGTCTTGAGGTTGTTGATCTCCTGCTCGAGCGCACTGTTCTCCTGATCGACCGCCTGAACGGCCAGTTCGTTGGCAGCGACGTTGGGCTCCTTCTTGCCCGTGAGCAGCGTGCGCTGAAGCAGCAAAGCTTTCTCCAATACGCTGGCAAGCGCCGCCTCCGAGGCGAGTCGATTGCCCAGCACGTCCTGATCAGGTTCATCGCGCAACGCTTCGATTACGCCCCGTGTCACCGGCAGGGAATTACTACCCGCCGCGGCGAGGTTGGCGGCAGTCGTAGGCTTGGCACCCGTCATCAGGTCCTGTAGAGCCTGCAGCTTGGTTTCGAACTCCTCTTGAATCAGCGGCGTCAGTCCGACGCCAGGAGTGGTCTGAGTTTTGGTGCAGCTTTCGCACGTGCGCTGTTCGCGCTCACCCAACACACGGGTCGCCCAGTCGGACGCTATCTGCGGCGATGACCAGGTCTGACAGGTCAGGCGGTTGCCGCAGGCAGTGCGGTCAATCGAAGAGGTATCGTCGACGCCACGGCCATTGAGCAGGTTGTAACCAGCACGGGTCACATCACTGACCACCTTGATCGATCTCTGGCTGGCACCGCCTGCGTTGTTGCCGCCGACCCAGGGTACGCCGTTGTTACCTTTGCTGGACTCGGCGTGCTCAATCGCGGCGACGGCGTCATTGCTGCTCACCGCACTTTTGAGCGCCATGCCTTCAGCCAGTTGGTCCCAGCCTGCCTGGCCACCCGCCATATCCGCCATCCGGTTGGCAATCGCGCGACAGGTCGATTTTGAGCGATCAAAGTCCAGGCGAGCCTGCAGGATGCCATTGGTCAGCAGGTTGTACAGTCCAGGATCAGCACGCTGGATGATCAGTGCTGGGAGCGAAGCCACAGCACTTGTAGCGTTCTGGATCACAGTGCTCATGATCGACTGGAATCCATTGCTCACGCCATTGAGCTGGTTCTGCAGCGTGGTCGTGATGCTCATGTCGCCGCAAATGAGGTTGCTGTTCCAGCCTGCGCCAACCCCAATACTCTGCATGCCGCCAGCCCCGCCCATGGACACGGCCCGACCGCCGCCAATGCTGTAGAGCACGTCGTCACCGATCACGCTACCGCTGACGTTGACGTCATTGCTGAGGCGAGTTTGCGCCCAGGCGGGGCCTGCGAGGAGCGCCATGCTGGCGGCGAGGAGGGCCATGCAATGAATCCAACGAGACCAGCAGATGAGAAGGGAAGGGGACGCACTCATCGTCAGGCCCTCACATGAAATCCACGCTGCTGAGGAAGACCTGTCCTCGGCGCTGGCAGCAGGCGTAAGGCCGCCAGAGTGCCCAGGCATAGTCGCCTTCTGTGGCTTGGACATGAGCGTCGCTGTTCGGGAAGACGGCGCAGGTGGCCGAGAGCGTCGGCGCGAGCTCCTGCCACTTGCCTGTGGAGACATCGTTTTCCACCAGATCGCTCGCGGGCCAGTAACCATCGCGCGCGTTGGCCAACAGAGGCTGGTACACGTGAATCTGGCCCCGGCGGGTCACGATGTCGCCTGCGCGCTGAGCGACGACCGCACCGCTCTTGTAGTCATCGACCTGATGAAGGGATCCCCCGCGCGGGTACACGCTGCCCCACAGGTTCACCGATGTGCGACCACCGATCTCCCGCATGCCCGGGATCAGCGACTCTGGATAAACGGCTTCCGGTACGTTATAGCGCCATGCCACCGTATCCAGGGTGCTCAGCAGATACGGCATGAACGGGGTTCCCGCACCTACGCAGGTGTAGCCGGACTGGCTGGCGAAGCGACTGAAAACAGCACTGCCGGGATGGCCGATGATGTCGGCATTCTTAAACTTGGCGAGGTTGTTCTCGTTGTCATGATTGCTCGTACCGTCGCCACCGGCTTGGGCGGTGGGGTTGGGTACACTCATCAGCGCCACTTCGGTCCACGGGTTCGCGCCGGTGTTGGAGTAGCTCGACACCACCGCCTCCGGAATGTAGTGCCGGACCTTGACTGAAGTGCGCACCGTGCAGCCGCCCAGCGAGCAGTACAGCCAGTAGCAGACCCCGACGACCCGGTACTCAAGGCAGTCAGGGGATAGTGCCGACGGGATGATGGTCGCCGTTCTTAGGGCGAAGACGGACATCGCCCAGCCAAGCAACAGGGAGGCCGCGGCGAACCGCAGGCGTCGTGAACAGGCGCGGGGCTTGCGGTTCATGGGTGGGTACTCCGATAGGCATCAATATGCGCGACGGCCTTGGCCACGTCGGATTCCCCATAAATTACGTGGCGCCGATCCACCACCACGGCCGGAAGCTTTGCAATGCCTAATCCCCAGGCATCGGCGACGCCCTGGTAAGCCTGACCAATTCGCTGCTGCAGTTCACTGCCACCGTCGTGTAATCGTTGCTGCAACAACGCCGCCGCAGCGTCGGGTGCAGCGGGCAGGTTGCGGGTCAGTTGCGCTTCGATGCGTTCAGCTTGGTCCAGTTCGATGACCCGAGTCCCTGCAGGGCTCTGCACGGGATGTAGAGAGTCGGTGACTACGAGCACCTCAGCGGCAGCGGCCGGACTGAACAGGGCGATGTAGGGCACGCTCGCCAGCGCGGCGATGATGGGCAACGGGATCTGCATAATAGGGTTCCGCCAACTCAAACCATGGCGTAGTCGACCCCAAAAAGAGGAGAGAGAACGACAAACAAACCGCATTCGACATACCCCGTTTTCAATCACGGGTGGATGCTTGCCCTGATTCCACGCCAACGCTTATTTGGGTACGTTGCCACCGGCGTCAGCAGGCATCTTCGCGACCTCAGCATCGCTGCTCAGCAGGTCGATGGCGGACGTCAATGCGTCGCCCTCCACAGGCCCCTGCAGCAGCA
The DNA here is from genome assembly GCF_057808775.1 of Pseudomonas sp. FG86. NCBI lineage: Bacteria > Pseudomonadati > Pseudomonadota > Gammaproteobacteria > Pseudomonadales > Pseudomonadaceae > Pseudomonas > Pseudomonas sp. FG86. The sequence continues at coordinate 81,613 of NZ_JBMDIS010000016.1, forward strand.
ATGTCTTACCGGAATGACGGTCGCGCAGACGCAGCGTGGGCGTGGCCGCGATCCCGTTTTGCGCCGCTTCAGCGGCTTGCGCACGAATCGCTCCATCGGGGCGATCGCTGTCGAGGCAGCGTTGAACGGACGGAATGGCGGATGGGAATTGCACGTCTTTCGGCAGGCCTTGCCCGTCGCCGCGGGTATGCGAGTAGATCCAGGCCACCGCTTGCCAGAACCCCTTTTGTCCATCGGCCTCACCGGCGCATTCGACAAGACGAGCCTCGGCCGTTGCGGCCGGTTCGTGGACAGACAGTGGCAAGTGGTGCCACTGCCAGTTCACCTCGGGGTTTGTGTCGATCCACTGCTTGAGCACGGGGAAATACGCACGGCAAAACGGACACTCTAGGTCGGCGTATTCGATCACCGTGAAGCGGGCATCCATGTGGCCATAGACCCAAGGCGGACCTGCCAGCCTCGAGGCATCGTCATTCTCCGATAGTGTTGTAGCATTGATGGACTGTATCGCCGGAAGGAGTGCCCAACCGGTGATGACGAGCGCCGCTGCAACCAGTAAGCCGACGAAGGCGCGTGGGTGGGATCGAACCAAGAGAGGCAAGTGCATCGGATTTCTCCGGCTAGGCGAGGGCGTCCAACGGTAGCGGTTCAATGCCACGCGCACGGTCAATTTTCTCGGCCATCATGAACGCTGCGTCGAGTTCGCTGATGCCGTGCTCTTGCATCAGCTGGAAACGCTGGGCCTTCTCTTCCGGCTCGGTCATCGCCATGGCGAGATACAGGCTCGGCGGCACAGCGCGAAACAGCACCTCCATCGATTTCGACAGAATCACGCCCTCGCTGAACTTGCCGGCTTCCTTGCGTGCGGACAGCATCAATGCTTTCTGCGAAGGGTTCAGTTCGCGAAACCGGGCGATCTTTTCCACCTCGTCGGGAGGCATGGACAGGCAGATCCACCATTCGATCATTGAAAGCATGGGTTCTGCGGCTTTGGGCAGATCGTCCAGGTTCTGGGTGGCCAGCCAGAACCATGCGCCCAACTTGCGCCACATCTTGGTCACCTTCACCACATAGGGCGCGAGCAGTGGATTTTTGGTGATGATGTGGCCTTCGTCGGTGACGTTGATGATGGGGCGGCCGAGGAACTGGTCACGTTCAGCGATGTTATTCACGGTGTTGATGAGCGAGATGTAGGCGATCGAGAGTTGGGCGTTGTAGCCTTCGCGTGCGAAAGTCGCCAGGTCCACGATGGTAATATCCGCTTCGGGCCACGGGGTACCTGGCCGGTCGAACATCTCGCCATCGACCCCCTGGCAGAACATGTCCATCGCATCGGCCATCTCCAGCAACCGCGTGCGCCGGGTCTCAGGCAGCGTGGCATCACGGCCTCGCTCGCGCAGGGCATCACGCACGTCACGGGTCAATACCGTACGTTTGGCCGCTACACAGTGTTGCGCGGCGTCGAGAATGCATTGCCGGATCAGGCTGCGGTCGGCGCGGGTCATGCGCGCTTCTTCCTTGTCTTCCCCGCCGGTGATCATCAGTCGCGCGGTGATCTCCAGTTCACCCAGGACGTCGCGCTGCTCGTCGCCGTCAGCGGGCGATCCGATATCGGCTGGATCGTCGTCAAGCGCATCAGCATCGAGCGTCTGTACCTGGCTCGGCGTATTCACCAGGCGCCAGGCATCGGCAAATGACGCGAGGCTGACACCGGCGCTTGGTGCGAGCTTCACACGATGCACCGTCAGGCCCAGGCGTGCCGCAAAGTCGCCGAACAAACCAAACGAGTTGCCAGCTTCGACGATAAACAACCGCGGGCGATAAATCGCGGTCACCTGATTGAGGATGTTGTTGAGGGTCGCGCTTTTGCCCGACCCGGTGGGGCCGAACAGGAACAGGTGCGCGTTCATTTGCCGGTCGAGTCGGTTCAGAGGATCAAAGGTGATCGTGCCCCCGCCTCGATTGAAGAACGTGATGCCGGGATGCCCGGTGCCTTGGCTGCGCCCCCATACCGGTGCGAGATTGGCGACGTGCTGCGCAAACATCAGTTGCGTGTACCACTGGCGCTTGTCCATGGCCGGGTCGAATACGCAGGGTAACCACCGCAGGTAGCTGTTGAGCGGTGCCACCTCGTCTTCCTCGCGGACCGGCTGCAGTCCGGCATTGAGCATCACATTGGCCAACTGCAGTCCGCGATCGTCGAGCTGAGCCTGATCGCGGCCGCGCAGATAGAACGCCAGCGCGCCTCGGTAGAGTTTGTGAGCACTGCCAATAAGGCTGCGTGCCAGTTGCACATCCTGGCGTGTCTGCTCGGACGCCAAGGTTTCCCCCACGGATTTCTTACTGAGATGATTCAGATGCGCCTCCAGCACATCCTGCGGCGTGGCGACCAGCGTCAGGCACATCACCGTGTCTTCCGGCATTTGATCGAACAGTGCGTTCACGGCATCACCGCCCTTGTGTGTCTCGCCTGTCAGGTGCCCGGTGACGGGGGGCGTACGCAGGCGATCGGTCACGATCACCCGGTGAGGCATGCCGTCGAAGCACCACGTGCCGGTGGTGACGTCCGAGCAGGGCTGTCTGTAGAACAGGCGTTGGCTGAAGTCCGTGCCGCTGGCCAGCTCGATGTCACCCTCCGTCGTTTCCTCCGGATAGCGGGTCAGCGCATAAAAGCGCTCCCGATCCTCGTCGGTATTCCCCAGCAGGGACGGGGCTGGATTGAACCAGCGCAGCAACCAGTCGTGAATGTCGACCGCACCCAGACGCTGCGATTTCACGCCGGCATTGGACAGACCGCCTATTAGCCGGTCGCAGATCGTGGCCAACGCCTGCTCGGGCGATTGTCCGCGACGGGAAGCTGCCGCGGTAGGCGTGCGTCGGTAGACCACCATGCGTACGCGCCTGACCTGGCCGCGCCATGGCAGACGAGTGACGGTCGTGTCCTCGAATAGTCCACCAGGTTTGGCGATGGCGCGCAGGTGATGACCGAAGAATCGCAGATAGAATTCGCTGAAGGCGCAGTCCCGGGCGCGGGGTTGAAGGTAGGCAGAAAGCGAGTGCAGGTAGTGATCCCAGTTGGACTCGTCCTGGGCATAGAGCTGGACTACCCAAGGATTGTCATCGAGCTCATCGAACGAGTCCTGCAGTGCGTTTTCCAGGGCATCGCGTGCTTGCCACAGCCACGCCATCTCCCGACCTTCGGTCCCCAGAGGCATGAGTTCAAAGAATCCAGCCACAGACTGGCCATCCTCCAGCAACATGCTGTGGCTGTCCGTCAGGTATTCGACCCAAGGCAGCAGAGCTACAAAGGAAGGTGCCACGTCATAGAGGGCTGCTGCATCGGCATGGGTCGCCGGATTGCGCTTGCCGTTGCCTAGTACGCTACCGGGCTCAGCAATGCCATGTGCCGCGAGCTTTGATACGTGCTGTTGCCAGATATCACCCGCCCCGATAGACGCGTCAGCAGCCAATATCGAGGGAGCGGGCGCCTTGCGCGACCACGGCAGCGACCAACCCATATCAATAGTCCTCCATCCGTTCGCCCGGCATGGCGTATTGCACCCGCTGGTACAACGGGAACACCGTGCTGTAGCCAGGCACGGGCACCGGGTCTGTTCCTGCCAGGTGGGGGAATACGTACATCACAAGATCCGGGTTAGGCAGGCGATGAAACTGTCGATGGATTTCGTTACTCGACGTGCGGGTGTAGGTCTTGTTGATCGCAGAGGTTGACTGCACCTGCGCATCGTCCAGGGGCCGACGTAGCGTCTGGCGGGCGTCGAGCAGCTGCCGGGCGGCCTGACCGCCACCTGTGCCGCCGCCGGTTTCCTGATTCCAGATGTCGAGCATGGTGTTATCCCCATGCGGCAGCATCTTTTCCTTGCTGGTCGAGCAGCCGACCAGTACGACGGCTGCGAGCAGCAGGATGGTCGCTTCAATCCAGGTCTGACGCATGAGTGCCTCCGAGGCGATGATTGACCCGACGTCCCTTGGCGTCGTAATCGATATTCAGGGGATGCTCCAGATGCACGGCGACTTTTGCGCCGGGTTGCACGTAAATGGCCGCGAAGGCCTGGCCATAGAACTTATTGACCCACTGCGACATTTCCTGCACGCCACCGGCGAGGATGCGGCCCATGGCTTCATTGCCGGAGATACCGGCCGTACCGAAGGAGCCGTTGCCATTGCTGATGTAGGAGACGTTGCCGCTGTCAGACTTGATCAGCGAGGCCGCGCCAGCGCCTGCCGCAGTGATGAGGGCCTGCGAACCGAGGTACTGCTGGGCATTGCTGCGCCGCTCCCCAGCCACGCAGGGGATTCCGTAGGGATCGCTGATCCAGCCCAGACCGCTCTGAATCGTCGACCCATTGCTGTTCTGGGCATTGTTGGTGCTGCCATTAGCATTGCCGCTGTCCTCGGGCACGGTGCGAATGGTGCCGTCCTGGAACACGAAAGTGACTGAGCGGATTTGTCCACGAACGCATGAAAGCGTCCAGTCACCAGAGGCGGTACCGCTGACTACCGCGCCGGACACGTCGGGGATATCGATGCCGTTCGCTGTGAGATTGTCCGGACCGATCAGGACCTTGAACGGATAAGGATCATTCACCGTGCCGTCAATCGGCACACGGCCGATCAATGCAGTCATGGCGATCGAACCCATGAGTGTCGAGTTGGTGGGAACGGTGTAGACCGGCTTGCTCGAGGCAACCACGGCGCGACCGCCGGCGTCTGCTACGGAATCCACCGTCGTCGACAGGGTCTTCTGCGCAGGACCGAAGCTGGTGGGAAGGTCAGGGCCCTGGCTCGCTCCAGTGTTCTTCGTGTTGGTCCTGGCGTCGTCGGGCTCAATCCATTGTATGCCGCTGGATGCGCCGAAATCCTTGCCATCGCCATCCTTCAGGCCAAGACCAACAGGCAAATCTGCGGAGCTCTTATCTGTGAAGCCGTCCAGACGCCGTTGCAGATCCTGTAGCAGGCCTTGCGTGTGCTGCCGGTCGCTACTCACCTGGTCGCGTTCTTGCTGCAAGCGGCTGCGCTCGCCATCCAGCGCGTTCTGGATACGCTGATCGATTGTGCTTTCACGCGCGCGAAGGCGCTCGTTCTCAGCCCTCTGGTTTTTGTTGTCACCCTGCGTCGTCTGCAATTCGTTGCGTAACTGCTTGACCTGCGCGACCAGGGTGGCGACGGTATCGCGGGGCGTGTCGCCTTCGATACCCAGGGCCTTCATCTCCTCCGGCGTGAGCTGACTGCCTGTGCCCTCTGGTGTTGGGTTGTTGCCGCGCTCGCCGGAAAAAAGCCTGATGCCTACGAACACCAGCAGCAGGGCCATCGGGATCATCAACCATTTGAGCAGGCCGTTACTTTTCATCATGCGTGCCTTCGATCGACCCGGCCGCTGCGGCTGGTGGCAGATTCAGGCCCGCATCGATGGTGCTTATTGCAGGCAGCAGCGACTCACTCAGTCCATGGTTGCGCGTGACCAGGTAGAGCACGGTGGTGTCCGTTGATTGGCCCGATGGCCCCAGATTGGGATGCTGGAAGGTGGCGGCCGTGAAATCGCCTTGCAGCGCACGAGGATCCAGATCAATCCAGCGCGCCGACGTGTTGGTGAGCCGCACGGCTGTGACCCACTTATCTTCCAGACGCCAGGCCGCCAGTGCCTTGGCATACACAGGCAGTGTGGGCAGCAAGGTCTCCAGGGACAGGTCGCGGCGAAGGTTTGCGCGGGCAATACCCGGCGCCGACTCGACGGTCCTGAGGGGCGCATAAAGGTTTTGCGCCGCATAGCGCGTCAGGATTACCGGAAGTGGCGTTTCGCGTGACATTGCCGGCGGTTCCTTCGTGTCTTCTGGCTCGTCGCTGTCCTGGCTTGAGGCGACGCCGTAGCGGTTGGCAGAGACCTCGGCTTCGACAATGCGGAGGGGCTCCAGCGGTTGCTGACCATCCTTCGGTGGTTCGGCCACGATGTCGAGCAGCAGTAGCGTGCCGGATTCCACATCCTGCAGTTGCAACCGTGTTGGGGCAATCGGGTCGCTCGCCCGCAGATAGATGGCACCTGCGGCACTTTGCACGCGCAGGTGATCGCGTAAGTTGGCTGGAACGCCAACCCGCACATTACGATCGATGAAGACCACCCGTTCCTGGCCGACGATCAGGGGAACAGCCAAGGGCAGGCGTTCCCAGCGAAGGATCTCGACCGCTTGACTGACGGGCACCAGGCACACGCTCAGCATGACGCTGGCGAAGACCGACAGGGCAAGCCTGATCATCGGCTACCTCCTTGCAGTTGCCTCGGCGCATTGGCCCCCGACCCGAGCGGAGGCGGCGTCTCAATCCGCTGAGGCGCGCTGGCATAGCAGTCCAACGCAAGACCGAATGGGTTGAGTTCGGGATTGACGTCCATGCGCACGACCTTCAGCGGATAGCGCACCAGCGCTCGCTTGACCTGTTCGGAGCCGTAGTATTCATCCGCGCTGAGGTCGAGCGTGACAATCCAGTCGTGATCGGAGACAACCTTGACCCGGGTGGTGGGCTCATCGCCGTATCCACGCCCCGGAATTTCGTACACGCCGCGCACTCGCTGACGCAGCTCACCGTTGCTGCGCCGGTATTCAAAATCCTGCTGCAGAAAAGCCTTGCAGTTCGGAGTCAGATAGGCCGACAGTGCCCGCAAGTTGCGTGGATAGTCGTCTTCGCCGTTTGTGGGCCAGCGCTGGATCTGTTGCCAGATATAGAACGAAAAGGCATACACGCTCTCTGGCGGCACATCCCACCACTTGCGCGTGCTGCCTGAACGAAGATCAGGTGGCACATGGATCGTGAGATTCTTGGGCGCGTTCCACCAGCCGATACCGAGTAATAGAGCCGCGACGAGTAGTGCACCGATGCCGAAGCGTAACGTCTTCACATGGGCCTGTAGATGGATGACCTCGTTCTTGAAACGGCTCATGCGCGACCTCGACCCGCGTGACGCCCTGTGTCGCGCCGGGTGCTCCAGTAGCCGGACCATGTGATCAGAGCACTGCCGCCCAGATAGGCTGCAAGCGTTGGGTGACGCAAGGCCAGGCGCCACTGAAGTTGCCTGTACAGCCAGGTGTCGGGACGCCCACGCTTCTGCCTGCGTAAAAAACCTCCGCCGACAAATACGCCGAGGGCGATGCTCGCAACGATCATCGTGGGGATCATGGCGATGCTGCGGGTGATCCATGCCAGTGGCAGTCCGAGCAGAAAGCCGAGCACGGCCGATAGCGCGGCGCACATCCACAACTCGTCGGCCGTCAGTCCACGGACGACCACCGGCTGACGGTTCAGACGGTGGGGCAGGAAAGTGACCAGGGCATCTTGAAGGAGCGCCGAAGGAGCAGTCATCGTTGCCCCCTACAGCACGCCGGTGGCTTTGGTCAGCAGCCAGATGCCAACCACCAGCAGGATTGCACCCACCGCGACGGACAGCCCAAATTGACCCCAGGTCGCGCGACCGGTGTGAATCTCCGAGTAGCGTGTGTAAGCGTGGTAGCAGACGCCGACGAACATCGATGCGACGACGAGCAATGCGATCAGCATCACGATGTCATAGCCATAGTTCTGCAGCGTCTGCAGGATGCCATTGCCCGCGCCGCGTGACGGGTCTTCCATGGTCGGCAGACCGGCTGGAAATGCCGACAGTGGCACGCTGGTAATCGGGAGCAGGGCGAGCATCATGACGACGCGAGACGAAATACGGTGGGCGGTGAGTGAGATGCTCATTTTGATGCAGCCTTCATGACGGTCAGGACAGAAGAAGGAAAGTCAGTACCAGGTACATCGCGATGAATCGCATGATGACTGCCAGGAACTGACGTTGAGTGATGCGGTGTTCGGACCAGCCGACATACGTGGAGCGCATGGCCCAGACACCCCAAAGGAGCAGCGTTGCGAATACGAGTCCGAGCACCGCGGCGGACACGGCAGACGGGGTAAAACCTCCGCCCGCCTGGAAGGCTGAGATCTGATCGGCTGACGGGGTCATGGCGACGACTCCTCACCAGAGTCGTCCCGGTCGCTGCGAACGTAGCCGCTGGTAAAGGAAACGGGATCGCGTGGTTGGGCACGCTGTGGCACCAGATAGTCCTGGATGCCAGCGCGAACGTGCTTTAGATCCTCCCGCAGCCGGATGTAGTCGAAGTGGTAGCGGGCACGGTCATGTGGAGATATTTCGGCTGATCGCTCGGCCAAGCGATCGATAAGATCGACCTGACGTGCGAGCGCCGTGAGGTACTCATGTTCTGCAGCGCTGTCGGCAGCGGAGGCGGATTGCAATACCAAGCCCAGCACGGTCAGGATCATGGCGACCGGATATCGCCAAATGCATGCGTGGCGGGTGATCTGGTTCATCGAGCCATCCCCAGTGAATGCGAATGGCTCCGATGCTGCAGCGCAAACACAGCCTGCGCTGCAAACAATCAATACTCGCTAGTCACCGCATTCTCAGAGGAGCGCTCGCCTAATCCATGGATGGCACATGAGGGGGAAACAAGTGAAGCGGGCTAGGAGGAAGAGGGAGCAGCACAGGGCGTTGCAGAGATGAAGAGGGCGGTACGATCAGGATGCCCTATTGAGTAACGGTGAGATAGGTTGCAAGGAGTGTAGTGGTCTGTGCGACATCAAGTACGTCAGTCAGATCTGTAAATCCAAGGGGGACCAGCGTGCTCACATTCTCCGCTGACCGTCTAGGGACTAAGTGCCTTCACGATTGCCTGCACAGTGACGCCAATCTGCCAATCTGGTGATGCAATATATGATGGACGAACGTCAACGACACACTCTCTTGATCCCCGCGTTTGGGCTATGGTGGACGTCTTCCAATCAATCCCAGCATTTGGCCATTGTCTACCACCCTTGAAGGAGAACGCTTTATGCTAGGTATAGTCCAGTTCCCGTTGTTTGTACTGGCAGTCATGGCCCTCAATGCGACGCCCGGTCCAGATGTCGCTTATGTCGCCGGGCAAAGCATGGTGCATGGACGGCGCGCAGGAATCCTTTCCGCCTTTGGCGTTGCTTTGGGGGGATGTTTGCACACGATTTGTTGTGCGGTTGGGCTCACAGCCTTGCTGGCAGCGTCTCCTTCAGCCTTTATCGCGATTAAGTATCTGGGGGGGATATATCTTGTATGGCTGGGAATGCGGACACTCTGGGCTAAGGCCGTGACTAGCGATGTTCGCCCTGCGACGCCCCGGTTAAATAATCGCACGCTGTTGTTCCGGGGCTTCCTGACGAATGCTTCCAATCCCAAAGTCTTACTTTTCTACGTCGCCTTTTTTCCACAATTCGTAGTTCCCGAAAGTGCCGATAAAACTGCGGCGTTTCTGGTTCTCGGTGCAGTTTTTGTGTTGCTGGGGTTAATGAACGATATTGCCGTTGCGTGGCTAGCTGCCAGAGCCGCACGTGCTGTCAGTGGTCAGCCGCACATCAGACTTTGGATAGACAGAATGATCGGTGTCACATTCATTGGGCTGGGTATCCGGCTCGCGCTGACTCATAAGTAAAGCGTTGAACCTGCTCCTACCATGCTCGCTTCGTCGAACACAGAGATGAAGGCCGCCTGGCGCTTGCTTACAGGTACTTCTTGAAGCTGCCAGCGGCGAGATTCATTGCCAGCCCAAGCAATAACGCGCTGGGCAATAAGATCAACAATGGGGGCTCGCTGACCGGAAGCGCCAGATAGGTCACCCACGGCAGCACAGCCAGCGGCATCAGGCTAGCCTTGGCGCGGTGATAGATGAATCCCGATTCTCGACCCGCGCCAAATCGGCGAATGTCACGACGTACCAGCCCGTCGACGAAACCGACGAACGCCGTCATCAGGAACAATGGCAGAGTCAGAAAAAGCACCAGCAGCCGAACGAGAAACACGAGCATGGTGTACGCGCAGGCGATCAAATAACCTTCCAGATGCACATACACCAGGCTCATGTAGTAGCGGAAATCTCTGGCCCCGCTATGGCTGGCTGCACTCGTCTGTGTGGACGCATCGCGTATCCAGTTCGCCAGCCCGCTCTTCACGAACATCCATTCGTAAGCCTGTTCAATCACCCAGTTCGCAGTGCGTCCAGGTTCCTCCACCAGTACGCTGCGTGTGAAGTCTGCCGACAGTTGGTTCAACTCATAGCTGACCATGCTCTGGGCATGGTGCCAGCCCTGGTCTGGCCAGAAGAAGTACATTCCGATGCATTCGATCACAAGACAGAGAAACAGTGAACCGAACAGCACGCCAAGAAAACGAAATGGCAATGTGACAAGGCCGGCTATCAGGCCTTGTTGACGATCTTGCTGATGTTTCACCGCGGTGGCCGGATCGCTCACAGACGGTTTTCCTCCCTACCGGTGGGCAGATGCTGGAAGTCGTCCAGCAGATCGGCTGGCAACGCGTTTTCCTGCAGCCCGGGCGCGCCTTGGCTGTCCCACCAATCTCCGGCCTCGACATAGTGCTGGCGCATGTAGCCTGCCAGCTCCTGCAAATCCTTGGGCATCACTTCGTCTGGATCCGGGGCGGGCAACGGCATGCGGATCTTCCAGAGGTTGCCGCCTTCGATGAGTCCAAACGCTTGACCTTTGGGCAGTGAGACAATGTGTGCCGGTTCAATCAGAGGGACGCTATTGCTGCTGATGCGATCCTGGGTGTTGGAGGTGAACGCGGTATTGCCGCGCGGATCGGAACTGTCGGTCGCACCGCTCATCAGAGTGGTGGCATACACCTCCACCTTGGGTAGTTGTCGCGTTAGCAGCTCTGCAGTAGCGGTTTCACGCACGCGCAGCATGAACAGGTTGTTGAAGTTGCCTACCACCTGGCCAGCCTTGGCGCGGTTGCCGATCCGAGCTTCGATGTCTGACAGTGTCTGGGTATAGGCGGTCACTTGGATACCTGCGCCGCCTCCCTTGTTGATCATCGGGATGAACTCGTCACCCATCAGTTCGTTGAACTCATCCGCATGGACGTTGATTGGCAACTTGGTATTCGCCGAGGCACCCGGTAGTCCATCGTTAATGCCAAATTTGTAGATATGCCCGGCCACGGACACCAGATCGCTGAACATCGAATTGCCCACCGCGGCAGCAACCTCCGCGTCCGACAGCGCATCCAGACCGACATAGACAACCGCGCGTTTGCGGATGATCTGCATCCAATCGAAGATGGGACGCGGGTCGGCCAAGTCGGAATAGTTCGGTGCGAGCAACTGCGCCGTCTTGCCGGTGGTGAGCTTCTCGAGCAACGGCAAGAGGCTCGCTACTATCTTGTCGAAGTAGGTACGGTCATAGCGCACAGCTGATCGCAGACCGTCCAATACCAGATCGTAGGTTCGAACCTGCGACAAGTACTGCTCAAGCGCGATAACGCGTTTTTCGCGTCCAATCATGTTTCTCGGGATGTTCTTGTCGTTCAGCTTGGCTTCGAGCTGGACGATGATTTCCCAGGCTTTCGGTTCGTTTTTCGCAAAGAAGTGCTGGGCATACTCCATGAACAGCGCATCGATATTGATCACATGGCGCTGGATCAGCAGATAGTCTGGCCGTTGCCCCAGTTCGACCAGAGCGCGGGCTATGATGTTGACGAACCGCCAGGCGAACTCGCGGAACGCGGCGCTGTTTCCTTCCCCCGACAGCTGACCGGCAATGCGGGTGGCCACTTCGGAGATACGTCCGAATCGACCGACTGCGTTGTAGCGCGCACTGATGTCCGGCCAGCCGAGATGGAATACGTAAAATTCGCCTTCCCGCCCCGCGCGCTTGGCTTCCACGTACATTCGTTTCAGAAGATCGGCATCGCCTTTGGGATCAAAAACAATGACCACTTCGTGCTGGCCGTTGACCTTGCGACGAATGTCCTGGGTGATGAACAGTTCGGCCAGACGTGTCTTGCCGACGCGTGTGGTGCCGAGCACCAGGGTATGGCCCACACGCTCGCCCAACGGAAGCGTGACGTCGACTTCGTGAGGTTCAATGCCATGTAGACGCGGAAGGCCACCCACTGGAGGGAGTGGCCGCGCGGGATTCAGCGGGCTGTCCCATGCCAGCGTCCGCGCTAGCTTCGAGAGGGGTAACGGCGAAAATTCCAGTCGCGCTTCCAACTGCCTGGCGATTCGGTAGAGCAGGGTGGGCTCGACATACCGACGAAACTCCGGACGATAGGTCTGCATCAGGCGGTGGGTATGCCGTTGATCCCAGCGAAATCCCCTGCCAACAAAAAGCCGTTGTTGGCTCACCGGCACATCGCGGCTGGTCATGACGTAGCGGGGCAATCGCCGAATGTTGCGGCGGTAGCGCAGGATGATCCAGGCTTCCCTCAGACGGATTGAGCCGAAGGTAAAGAAAGCCAGAGCTGAGACCAGTCCAAGCAGCGGATTGAGCGCGAGCGACCACGGTGCGACCAGGCACAGGAAGCCAGATCCCATGCATACCGCAACGCTATAGAGTTCCACCGCTGGACGCAGGAGAACCTCTACGGCGTGCGCCTGAGCCACTTCCGGTACCTATTGCTCAATGCCGGTGGCGGTGATCAGCGCCGGATAGTGAGTGATCCCCAGTCGCTGGGCCAGGTCGTTACCGGAAACCGGCGAAAGGGTCAGTTCGGGCACCAGACGCCGCAAGGCCTCCAGCCCATCCAGCGAAGCGACATTGACGACCAGTCCTACGGCACGGACCTGCCGTAGCGTCATATGCTTCTGCCGCAGCCAGGTCCGGGAACGCTCGTCATCGCCGATCAGAAATACCGGCGTGAGACCCGGTGCATGGATGGGGCGGGGCTGCACCGCGCCCGGTGACATGAGCGTCGACTGAACAGGCAACATGGCGGCTTCCGAACTTCCGGCCGCACCCACGATTAGTTGTGGCGGAGATGCCGGTGGCGGCGCGTCCGCCGCAACTGATTGTGGATTCAGCGCTTCGTAATACGACAGCGCAGAAACGCCACCACGGTCTTCGACCACAATCAGCGGTGTTGATATGGTCTGGGCCGAAGCGCACGCAATGGACAGCAGCCCGATGAGAGCAGCAACAGAACGATTCATGGTGGTGTGATCAGAGTGGAGGAAAGGGAGACATCTGGGCCCAGCACACGCAGCAGGTGCTGGTTCACGCTGCTCCGGTAGCGCGCGGCGGGTAGGCCACCGGCTGGCCGGTGATAACGTCCGATTGCAAGTCGCCAGTCCTCACCCGGAGTGTGTTGTTCGCGCAGGATGTCGGCGGCAACGGCCAGGTTCTGGTACGGGTCGAGCAGCTCACAGGGATGGGTGTAACGGTGCGCCTGGTAGCCGAGATTGATCTGGCCGAGTCCAGCGTCGAGACGGTCGGCTGGTGTCGTATTGAGGACCTGCTTTAGGCGGGTGCATGCCTCATCGCGCGAGGCATAGCGCTCCGATATGCCGGCGACATTGAGTGTCCAGGGCCAGGGAATCAAACGACCCTGTAATGATGTGCCGCTTTCCTGCAGGGCCACGGCGAACAGCACCGCCGATGGAACGCCTGCCCGCTGTGCGGCGATCTGATAGGCAGGTGGCGGAACTTCCTGAGCGAGCGCCACGTTCGCCCATGAGCTGACCGAAAGGCACAACGCTATGGCGCGTCGAAGCATGGCCGCATGTGCACCCAGGCCGGCCCAGTAATAAGGGGGTGCGGACCGATCTATTGCGGCTGCCATTGGCCGTTCACCTCGTGCACCACGGCCGGCAGGTTGCCTGGCAGTCCGAGCGACAGCCACCGCCCTGCATCGTGATTAAGCGTGATGGCGCGTGAACGCACTTTTTCGGGTTCAATGCCGGCGTGTGTCGCCCATTGACGAATTCGCATGTCGTCCTGACGGCTGCCGACCATGTAGATATCAAAGTCAGTGCCACCGGCCTGCAATTGTCGAACGCGCTGATCGCACGGCAGGCAATCTGCTTTGACAAACACCGCGATCCGGCCGGAACCGACATTCCCACCAGCGGTGTCTCTGGCACCGGGTAAGTTCACGCGCTGTTGCCCGGGAAACAGGCGCTTCCAAGCGGTATCGTAAGCCCGCTGATAAGCGAGCGTCTTGTCTACCCGCCGGGCTTCGGTTTGCACCTGGAGGGATGCGTAGCGATCACGTTCCTCATCGCTGCGAGCCTCGATGCCGAGTGCAGTGAGCGGGTCCAGATTCGGTGAATAGACACCCAGGGGGCCCTGCATCAGCTGCTGATAGCGCGCCCACTCATCTACGCGTAGACCCCAATCCCGAGCCTGGCGATCATCATGAGCCGCGTCGGTACTTGCCTGTGTCTGGCTCAGAACGTCACGGGAATTCGTCACGAGCGCTGATTGCGCCGATGCCGTGACCGCTGCGAATGTAAGGGCAGTGGCGCAGAGCGACCGAAATAACATGATGATCTCCTACGGCACCGCAACGCGCCGGATCTGTCCGTTCACACGGAACACGGCGTCATGTACATCGATGGATTCCAGTTGCCAGCCATCCTCGATATCGCCCAGGCGCAACAGGCGAATGTCTGCGAGGGTCGAAGAAACCGTCGACGCAACAGACAGAAACCGCTCCCCGCCACGCAGTTCTACCCCCATCAGGCGGAACGGCGGTCTCGCTGTTTTAGGCTGATGCACAATGGGTGCATGCCGTCGAACATCCGGCGCTGGTGAGACAAGCTGGTTCGCTTTATCCAGGCGGTTTTCCACCTCCCCGAGCCGCACCAGTAATGCTTGCAACGCGTTGGTGTGATCTGCGTCGTTGCGTGCTTGTTCAACGTGTAACAACCGTTGCTCAAGCGCTTGCTGAGCGAGATCGAAGTCTGTCTGAGTGATCGGCCTGGGCTGATGACTGACGGCATCGACTTTCTGCTCCAGGTCGGCCACGCGCGCTGTCAGTGCTTTGACCTGGCCATCGCGAGCGCTGGTTTGAGCTTCTTCAGCGAGACGTGACAGACCTACACTATTGATGATCGCCACCGCGCTGATGAGCAGTAGCCAAAATGCCGTAGTGATTTTCAGCCAGCGGATACGACCAGCCTGTCCGGCCGAGGTTTGGATAACTGTCATGATCGGGCCTCTTCAGAGGGGGCGAAGGACCTCTCGGCAGTGGTGGGCGATATGGCTCCTGCGGTGTTCGTGGAGTCCGGAAGAGGTGATGCGGATGTTGGATGACGGGTAAAGCACACCTGCCGCGCTGCGTCGTCGATGGACAGATCCCATGCCGGGCCAGCCAGAGTGAGCAAGGCGTCACGCAGGATGAGTGGACCTAAGTGCAGATGTGCCGCAGGCAGCGGTAGGTTATAGAGTGCTTTGGCCGTTGCGTTATCGCAGAGTCGATAGCCTGATCGAAGGAGCACGTGGTGCATGGCATCGCCTACGCTTGCATCAAGCGTGGGCGGAATCGAGATCTCAATGACTTGTTGGAGCAGATCGCGCTGAGAGAACTCTGGTACCAGTTCGATCAGGGTGTAGCGTCCATATCGTGCAACGGGCACGTACTCGTTTTCCGCGCTAGCGGTAACTGTGGGGGGCGATCCCGACACCACAGGCTGAAACGGCTGAGGCGAAGGCGTCGTTGCGCAGCCCGTAAGGAAACCAATACAGACTATTAAGGTTAAGGGCAGAGCGCCGCGAAAAGTTTGCAAGGGCAATGGCATCTGTCGATCCCCACGAAATCGTGAAGCAACACCATGGCCTGTTACGTGGGGCAAGACAGCCGACAAACCGAATGGACGTTCGACCGCGTTTCGGCCGACGCAGTCTTTCGTTAGGACGCGCGAAGTGATGCCATCCGCTGGGGAGGATCGTCCATAAAAAACGGCCCCAAAGGGACCGTCAAAAACACCAATACATCACTGTGCCAATTGTCGTGTCAGGGCTACCTAATCCAAGTCGTCGATCCGGTTGAGAACGTCGAACTCTGAGGCGGATACACTTCCCGTTGTACTCTATGACATCAATTTTTAGCGCTGCCCGATGGCTTGGGATGCATATTTATCAACCCCTGCGGGGCGCTGACATGCCATTGTGGTGGGAAGAGAAGACGGCGCACAGACGTTGGAGAATCAGTACTCCGACGGAAGCAACAGCGTGGTGACGCTGCGATCCCATTCAGTGATGATCCAGAGTTTCAGCTCTGGCGCGACCTGGTAGGACGAGAACAGCCGATCCTCACCGGACTGCAGCGCGGCGTCGTTCTGCTGCCGATCACTGTCGTCCAGATCGCCCCAGTCGCCACTGAGATGGCGACGCAGGTACGAATTGGGGTTGAACCGACCCTGGTGGACCAGTTCCTCAACCCCGGCGGTCATGACTAGAAGCCCGGTCGGAAACCGAGATGGGGCGATAACGCTGATGAAGAGTGCTGCGTGTGCCATGGTGATAGCTCCTGGAGAATGATGGGGCTACGGCACCCCACCGGGTGACTGAGCCCCAGTGGTTGGAAAGAGCGAAGACAACTGCTTACAGCCGATACGTTTGTCGCTTCGGTCAGTATTCGGTTGGCAGCAGGACATGAGTGGCGCTACGGTCCGCCTCGGTGTAGACGCAGATGCTCAGCTCCCGGGTGACCATGTAGAGCGATTCGAGGCGCGAACTGGATTTCAGAGCGGCATTGTTTTCTTGCCACTTGTGATCTGAGACATCACCCCAATCGCCGCGCGTATGACGCTGGAAAAACGGGATCGGGTCGAGCCGGCCTTCACGCATCAGCCGGTCAATACCCTCACTGAAAATCAATGCTCCGATCGAGAACAACACTCCACGACTGTGGTTATGAGTGATACGGGATGCCATGGATTTCTCCTTCATAGTGGATGGGGCCACAGCACCCAAGTGGGGTGACGAAACCCCGATAGGTGGATAACGACGGCGAGCCGTCTGTAAACAATGATCAGCGGATGACCAACTCCTCGACCTAGGTTGTGGAGTTCCGCTCGGCGAGGCTGATACCACCTCTTGAGGGTTGGAAAACGCATCACCAGAACGCGGTGTGATAGCTACGGCCCATACCCGAGATGGCTATGAGCCGCGCTGATCAGGCTTTCAGTTGCCGAAGACCATCTGCCAGTAACCACAACGCCCGATTGAGACGAACTGATTGGTCGATCCCCTGAACGGGCTTGGTACGCTGATGGCGACCATTAGTGGTACGACCAGACAGTCCTCCCTTGATGAGATTTTCCTGCACCCGGTTGAACGTCGACCACAGGTCTGAACGCTTGTCATCGAAGCGGCGCGGCATCAGTACTTGTCGCTCAGTAATCGGCAGCACCTTGTCCTGGCTGTCGTACTTGAGCATCAAGGCCGAACGGGCGAAAACCTCCGCCTCGCCATCGTCGAGTGTGATAGCCCGCATTGCTTCACGGGTGTTCTGCACTTGTTCGAAACCGCGCAGAACCTCATAAGCGCCTTCGATAACTTGTTCACTGACGTTACCCTTGTGATGTACACGCACATCGTTGAAGGTTTCGCCATATACCAGGCCGTTCTCGCAGATAAATCGAAACATGCCCGCCAACATTTGATAACTGCTGGTACCGTCGTGCGAGTTCA
Organism: Pseudomonas sp. FG86; assembly: GCF_057808775.1. NCBI lineage: Bacteria > Pseudomonadati > Pseudomonadota > Gammaproteobacteria > Pseudomonadales > Pseudomonadaceae > Pseudomonas > Pseudomonas sp. FG86. The sequence continues at coordinate 99,145 of NZ_JBMDIS010000016.1, forward strand.
AGAGAATGATTTCATTCGCTTCCGCGCCATTGATCTGGCTGGCATGACGAAGGCGGATCATGTGTTTCGTGTACTCGCGACGGTCCTCCTGACGCACTCGGGTCTGACACACCATGAAGGGCGAGAACCCTTCTCTGCGCAGTTCGGCAAGTACGGAGGCTGTCGGTATATAGCTGTACCGTTCAGAACGACTTTCATGCGGTGTTTCCGCGAAGATTGAAGGGGCGATTGCTCGGATCTGATCATCGGAGAGCGGATGATCAGCACGCAGCATCGGGGAATGTGATGCAAAACGAGATGCAAGTTGCATGGCAAACTCCTTGAGAATTAAGCAGTCGGCAACGACTGGCGAGGGGCCAGGCGAGTACGAATGCATAGGACAAAAGTCCCCGGGGTTGGGGTTGAACGGCGATGGGCGAGGGGGCCATTTGCATGTCGGCAATGCCGATGCAGATGGATGCGCCATCGGTGCGATAGCCCGCTAATGGGGCGGTAAACGAAGGTCGCGGGTTATGAATTCGCGTGAGTCCGAGGTGGTACCTCGATCAGATAATGTCGCCGATACGTCAGCGCCTGTATGGCCTGTTTCGCTGACGCCAGGTTCGAACATTTATCAGGCCAGAATGGCCGGTGAGCGGCGACGTGCGTGATAGGTACGCACGCCTTCGCGCCACTCTTTAGATTGCTCGGGTGCCATATCCAGATAGGACAAAGGGCATGTGTAGTAATACGGATGCATTGACTCATCCAGCGGTTTGTAGCCCCATTGATCACCAGAACGGTGCAACAGGTCGCAACGGATATAGCAGTAGGATTCACCGATAGAAATCCCCGATTTGAAGTCAGCGGACTTGGCGAGAATTCGAACCACCGACCACAGCACATTGCCGCGTAGTGTGTGGGCGATGACCTCGGCGCGAAGTTGCTCGTTGTCGCACGGCGAGATCAGTTCTTGAATCAGGTCGTGGCGGGATTGCCGTGAGAAAAACCAGCCCATGAGGGTCTCCTTGAAAAATGAAGCCGGAGCCTTCCCCGACGGGGTGGAACCCCGGCGGGTGGTAGAATGTCGCGATGCGACGTGGTCAGGCAGCGGTGAAGTGCCAGTCCTGGGTCAGTGGCTCAAAGCAAGGCCTCTGGAGTGGGGCCTTGTGGATCAGAACGATTCGGCAACGGCCAGTGCGGGAGATTCTGCATCAGCAGCGGCAGCATCGACGGTCTCCCTGGGAGCGACCTGATCTTGAATCTCCGGCGAAGACGATTCAGCAACTTCGGGAGCTTGCGTGTCGCGGTTATCGCCATCGGTTGCCTTCGGCTCTGCCTTGTAGACGAGCTTGCCGTCAACCTTGATCCAATTGATAAACAGCAGGCGGGCTTTCAGACTCACGCCCTGTTCGCCGGCACGTTTCCCCTTGGAATAGGTGAAGGTGTCGGTCCATAAATCACCAAGGCGAAAGCCGATCACCACTTTCTTCTCAGCCTCGACGGCTTCGATGCAGCGACGAACGAGGTTTTGCGCTTCGGAGCCTGAGACACGCGTGTCGAAGCGCACATACGAGACGTTATCGCTGGGACCATTGAGTGCAGCAATATCGCAGGCTAGAAATCCATCGCCTTTCTTGGGTGTTACCTCGCGGATACGGTTGAGGTAACCGAGACCGGTGATGTGAAGGTCGAAGAAAGATTTATCGTTGGAAGTTGTCATGGTGAATCTCCTAAAGAAAAGATGCGGAGACACATCCGACCCTGACGGGAGGTGTGGAACCCCCGCGTGGGTTGATGAACAGGATCATGGCATCGCCATCGAAATCGATGGTCGCTCGCGCTTGGATGCCGGTGCGAGCTGGGGTGATCAACGCGTTAACAATCGCGTCGTAGCCTTGAGGATCTTGGCTACCTGGGCATGTCGCTGACGGGAAGTCAGCAGAGCATGGTGGCAGCGTGGCACGTAGGCAGGCTGTCTGCGACCAGGAATCGGCACATAGGGCATACCCTATTCCACTGATGTGTGAGCGGTGAAGAGGGTGACGCGCTTAAGTTTTCTGGCGTTTCCACCCGCCCATTGGCGCTGGCATTGATGGTGGATGACCGTAAGATCTATGGGTGAACACCGCGTATGTGGTCGATTGGCGCAGGCCCTGCGCAAAAGAAAGCCTCCAGAGAGGAGGCTTGGATGAGTGCTTCCACTGATCGATCTAGTTTGTGTCCAATAGTGGTTTTACTGCTTCAAGATACAGATGTGTGTTGGTGGCGCGGACAACAAGGTCATTGCTACTTTCCAGCAAACCAGAAAGCAGCGGGTCATTGATGTCGAGATATTCTCCGAAATCATCACCACCAAATTCGGAGCGAGCGAGCTCCCACCATTGATCAAAGTCGTCCTTATCTGGGTTACAACCGACCGTGTAAGCGAGCAGTGTTCGCTGACCCTGCTCATTCGAAACGCCAATCTCGGACATGATGTAAACCCCATGGTCCTTGACCAAAATGACACGGCAGCGGTTGGCCTTCGCTTCAGCCAATACCAAGCGAAGATCATTACCTACAAATCGCAGCATGATGAATACCTCTGATTGATGCGAGCAGGCGCCCCGACAGGGTGCTTGCCCTTGTCGGGTTAAGAGAAAACGTGAAAGACGCTTAAGAAGATGGAGAGCCATCAAGCCATACCGGGGAAGGCATTGGGCATGACATGTCTGCTCGATCGATTACTCTTCAAATTGCGGCAGATCGTCGAGTAACGGGGCGTCGGGATCGAACAACAGAAAGCGCGTGTCGGCCTGCGCTGCAAGATGCAGTACATGCTCCAAAGACTCGGGAACACCTGCCACCTGATGTTGGCGTCGTAACATTTCCGAGTCTGAGCCATCGACTACCCTCAGGTTGTCGTCGGTCCAAGGAGTAGAGAAGAGTTTGACGCCTACAACGGGGCTGTCTGGCATGCGAAACGCTTCCATCATCAGACCTGATGGTGTGGCGACGTCAGCCAGTGCACCGAGGTAGCTCATAGCCGCTTCGGTGATGTGGCTCGAACTGATTTCCCAGCATCGGCTGTAAAAACCGGTTTCGAACGCCAGTCGGCGGATGACCTTGTGTGCATCCTCTTCTGAATAGTGGTCACCGACATGGACGGGCTGTCCCATATCGTCGCTCAAAATGGCATAGATCACGGTAATGACAATGCCTTCGGTTTTGCACTGATCATCGAGTTCATCGCTGATCTGTTGACCTTCAATGATCAAGGCGAAGTCGCCGCAAAAGATGCAGGAGAATTGAGCGACTTGATCATCAGTCAGGTGTAACTGGCTGGCGTGGAGCGGCCGCCATACTGGTGAGCAACCGTTCTCGTAGCTGATGCAAAGGGTGCGAACGATACGTAGGTTCTGATATCCACGGATGAAGGGGTTTGGATGAGGGGACATGACGTTCTCCTTGAGAGGAAGACACGCCACACCCCGACGGGATATGGCTGCTTCCCGTGGGTTGAAATGAGAGCATCGACGCCATCTCGTGGCGGCGTCCGCACAGGCGATGCGATGCGAAGCGGACTGGTTCGGTCAGTGCGGCGAACCGCATCGCAGCCTTGAAGACCGGAGCTGCCTGGGTATGACGCTGACAACATCAGCAACATATGGACTTAGCTTCGAAGAGCGGTGAGGGCTTGTCGCGGAATAATCCGAACCCGCTGTAGGCCTCAATAAGTCATAGGCTTTCGTACTGGAGTGGTAGCGCTATGGTGTTCATGGACGCTCTCCTTGGTCTGTAATGTCTGGGTGGTTGTGGTGTGGCGGGTGTATAGGGAACGAGGCAAAGACCAATACGCCAAAGGCCCTAGGGCCTTTGGCTGTAGAAGAAGAGAACCACCTGTGGGCTGAAGCAGGATTCAGGCTGTCGTCAGAGCCTTTTTTGCATCAGCATTCACACCCGGCCCGTGTCGTGGCTGGGGCCGGAAACCTCTGGCACACATCCGCGCACAAAGGGAACCCGTTGTTTCACCGGTGGGCACCGGTGCCGAATACCGTCGACCTGAGAGGTCTCCTGGCAGCTCGTAGCGCTATACAAGGTCTGCAAGCGGTCAGGAGACCTCTCGTGATGAACGGAAGAGGGTCGATCAAGGGAATGCCTGGGAGCGCAACTCTTGGAGAAAATTGCCTTCACGCCCCCGTGGCCGCAAAGCTAGGCAGGGACGTGCGCACCGTTGCAGAAGGGAACGTGCGCTTGGGTCGCCCGCAGACGCGGGGCGGTTGCTTTACTACAGGAAAGTGGCTATCCGGACGGAGGTCAGGACACCTTGGGTGAGGCGCGCCGTTTACTCGGTTGTGAGCGTTTACTTGACGAAGCCTCGACTGGCAGCGTGCTTTTGCAATCAGGGTAGCGTGTGCATGACCAGAAGGCGCCGTTTTTGCCGGTACGCTGGCGCATCGATGCGCCACACAATGGACAGGCAGGCGCAGGCGGCAGTTTGATGGAAAGTGTTTGGCTGCGATGCTGTTTAATGAGTTGGGTCACCCAGGCTGCCTGCTTCTCAATGAAAGTTTCCAGCGTCATTTGGCCGGCCTCAATCATGTCCAGCGTCTGTTCCCAGATTGCCGTTGTGCCGGGATCGGCAATCGCCGCAGGGACCGTATCGATCAGTGTGAAGGCGGCCTCCGATGCGCGGATAGCGCGACCCTTTTTCATCAGATAACCACGGTCGAGTAAACCGTTGATGATGCCTGCACGAGTCGCCTCGGTGCCGATACCAGTGGTGTCCCTGAGCTTCTGTTTTAGGCGTGGGTCGGTAATCAGTTTGGCGACGGTCTTCATCGCTTTGACCAACTCGCCCTGGGTTAAAGGCTTCGGCGGTAATGTCTTTAGCGCCTTCAGATCCACATGCCCAACGCGGCCGTGCGTACCAATTGAGAGAGGTGGCAAAGTCTGGCTGCGCTGGGCAGGTTCATCGTCCGTAAACTCTGGACCGCTGTTGATCAGCGCAAGGCGCCATCCAAGGATTATTACCTGCTTGCCAGTGGCTCTCAGTGCCTGGTCGTTTGCCGAAAATGTAGCAGTCGTTCGGTCGAACTCGTGGAGGGGCATGAACTGTGCGAGATAGTTGGCTCGTATCAGGCCATATACGGCCTGCTCTTTCTCCGTCATGGCCGACAGTTTGATCGGCTCCAGCGTAGGGATGATTCCGTGGTGCGCGGTTATTTTGCTGTCATTCCACGCACGTGAGCGTTGGGTTCGATCAATCTGTCCGATCAAGGCGTGTAGGGTTGGGTCGGTTGCGAGTAAGGCATCCAGCACTGCAGGTACATCGGCCAGCATGCTCTCAGGAAGATAACCCGAATCCGTGCGAGGATAGGTAGTAGCCTTGTGGGTCTCGTATAGTGATTGAGTGATGTCCAGTGTTTCCTGCACGTCGAGACCTAACTGGCGCGAGCACACTTCCTGCAACGTGCCCAGATCAAACGGTAGCGGTGCGGCTTCGCGTACGCGCTCGGTCTCAACCGTCAGCAACTGCGCCTTAGGGCTCGTCCGAATTAGATCTGCCGCGTGTTGCGCAATTGGTTGCTGTAGACACCGTCCCGCTGCATCCGTGGTGTTAGCGGGTGGCACCCAATTCGCGGTGAAGGGGTGGCCAGCATGGGATAGCATCACGTCGACAGTCCAATACGGAACCGAGACAAATTGAGCAATCTCGCGATCGCGGTCTACCACCAAGCGCAATGTCGGCGTCTGTACACGGCCGACCGACAGAACGCCCTGGTAACCTGCTTGTCGGCCAAGCAACGTGAACAACCGACTAAGGTTCATGCCGATCAACCAGTCGGCGCGAGAACGAGCCAGCGCCGAGTAGTACATCGGCAGCGTTTCACTCGAAGGCCTAAGCGCGGCAAGGGCTTTACGGATCGAGGCATCGTTCAGTGCTGACAGCCAAAGACGCTGTACCGTGCCGCGATAACCACACAGGTCGAGAATCTCACGGGCGATCATCTCGCCCTCACGGTCCGCGTCGGTTGCGATCACCAGATCACTGGCCTGGCCGATCCACTGTTTTACGATCTTGAATTGCGCAGCGGTCTTGGTCTTGACCTCGACTCGCCAATGCTCGGGAATGATCGGAAGCTGTTCGATGGACCAGTGCTTGTATTGCTCGCCGTAACCCTCAGGCGGGATCGCCTCGACAAGATGTCCGATGCACCAGGTCACGACGATACCCAGACCGCTGTAGCATCCCGAGCCGCGTTGTTTGGCGCCCAGTACACGAGCGATGTCTTTGCCTTGAGACGGCTTTTCGCACAGATACACGCGCATGCAGCCTCCGGGGAAAAAGCGTGGTGTCCGTTGAATGAACACCAGCCTGTCCGCCGGGATAGGGTCAGGCAGCAAAGAAGAGGAACTTAATACACACCGGCTTGTTAATCGAAAAAACCGCGCTGCGGAGATGAAACCTCGAGAGAGATGGCATCACTGTTCAGCCGCGGCGGCAACCATGCTCGAGAGATGTAGACCCAGATGCTGCGTTACCTCTAGCACCTTTGGCGGTAAAAAGCGTAATTGCTTGAGATGGTGGTGATTTGCCATCATCTTGCTTGATGCCAGACAATCGGCACCGGCGCATACTTTTAGCGCTATACAACCAGCCTTGTGGGCCCGTAGCCCACCAACTCTGTTCTGACATCAAAGATGGAAAATTTCACATCAAGGCCGGAAGCATGAGGTGAAAGTGGAGGGGATATCGTTGAATGAAATAAACCACGACCTAGGCTATCGAGCTTTTCGGGACACCATACTTAAGGTATGCGATCCGAAGAAAGATAATGAGAGACAAGGGTGGAATCATGAGCCCTTGAACCCCATTGCTGGCCTGCGCGCTCACATCGCCGCCTATCAGAGTCATCTGTGCTTCTATGGCTGTAAAATGCTGCGTGAGAATCCCGAGCTAGAACATCATGTTCGCAAAGCCTTAGGCATATCTTCCCAGTTTCATCTTGTACCGACAAAGTGGGATATGGCGACCAATATAGGCCTCATATTTCTGCCAGATCGTTTCAGTGTCTATCGTGCTCGCCGTCTGCTTGGCATGGTAAAGCGCTTTGAAGGCCGTAAGTATCTCTTCGAGCACTTCATTCGACCATCATTTCCTGGGCAAACGAGCCAATGGCATTACAGCGCAACGTTTGACCATGTCATACGGCATTACGACGTGACACTACTGGGCGATGATCTGCGGAGGATCCAGCATCTGGATGTCGGTTTGGTCAACGCTGGAACGCAGCTGGGGTTGCGTACAGTAGCGGACATCATGAAGTTCCTGATGCCGAAAGGTTTTGGAGTCGATGGTGGGTTGATTCAGATCCTGGTGGAAGAGGAGGTGATACAAGCTCCGGAGGAAATGCAGTGGATCGCAGGGCGCAAGCGCGATTCCTATCAGCCTACGCTTGGAAATACTGATTTTTGTAAAGCGAGATTAATGATTCGCTTGTTATTGGCGAATGGTGTTTCACGCCGATTGGTCGCGGCGATTTACAAGTACAACATCGATTATTTTGACCCTGCGGGTCTCGAAGCCACTGTGCAGGTCTTGCGTGATGCCGGTATCGATGATGTCTCAACTGTGTTCGCTGCATCGGGTGAGTTGCTCTGGCGATCCTCCGCCGAGCGGTGGTTGTTCCTGACGCAGACGGTCGGGGTAAAGCGCGCAGAAGACGTGAGCCAGTTCAATCAGTCGCTGGAGGCGTATCGCAGCGTGTCATCTGAGATGGTTCTTGCGTTGAGGGATCTTGGCGCCGACGTGCCTGGGCTTGCCAGTTGCCAATCGATGTTGCTGGCCATCGCGCGCCACGAGGGCAGTCAACCTCCGGTAAAGGAAATGTATTTGTTGGCCTCCGCCAAGCATGGGTTGACGGTTGCGCAGATTGCCCAATGCGAGAAGTATCTGGACAGCGGGAACGATCTACCTGAATTCCTAGGCATTTTGTCAGCGCATGGTTTCGGTGATGCGGCCTCAGTAATGGCGTTCCAGAGATGCTATAGCGTTGTTGGAACAGCATCGCTTAAGCGGATGCTGACTATCGTTGGTGATCGTGGCCATAAAGTGCCGACTGAGGAAATTATTGACTGGGTACTGCTTGCCGGGAAAGGTGGATATTACAGTTCCTTCGAGTATCTGATAGCAGCGATAGACATGGTGGATATGAGTTCACTCCAACAGGCCGTCAAGCTGAGCCCACTCGGGCCTGCACTGCTGCGTTATCTGGTAGAACATCAAGGGCTGTTGACGCTGAAGGCGATTCGCGATTGGTACTCCAAAGATGCTAAAGGTATTCAGGGATATCGTGCGCGAGGAGAATATGGCGCGTTAGACATAATAATCCTCGACGATGCATTCGCACGAAAGAGCTTTAATCTTTTGGAGGGGAATCAAAGCTGTGTAGCCGACGCGCTGCATGAGCGGATCGTCGGTATTATCGGAAGATTCCCCTACGATGCAGACGAAGCGACGAAAGCTTCCTACAGATGCACGCAGAAAAATACCCTTCTGCAGGAGAGCGAGACCCTCCAATCGGCTTTGCCTTCGTTACTGCAGCGTACGGGCGGTATCCTATTGGGCAGTCTGCTCAAGGCCGCATGGAGCGGTCCCGCAGAGCTAACCGCACAGTTGAATCTCTTGTCTCCAATACTCAACGATTTGCTGGAGGGGCGCGGACCAACGAACAGTACTTTGAGTGAGCCGGAAGCCGACGCGATTGCCCTTGTGTACCGGACAACGGCGCACACGGTGACATCCACTTGGCCAAGCCTGGTTGGCCATGAACAGGATATCGCACACCTTTCTTTGCGCGGTTACTACCCCATGGCGTGGCATCAGGTGCACTGGCAGATAGCCGGGCTCTTGGATCGTCGGGGTTTGCGTGCACTTGTGAGTGCCGGAAAGTATGCGGAATTGATCTCCTCGCGCCGCAATGATGGTCAAGCACTCCTCTATAAACCACTCCTTTCCAAACGCTTGACCGAGCCCTCTGCGGATATCACTACCTTAGTGCACCACTTGGGAGTGCTATTGGCCGTTGCGGGGGAGGATTCAGTGGTCGCCGAATGGCGAAGCAAAGGTTTCGAAGATCTCTTACAAGTTGATGAGGAAAGCTTCCTGGCTTACCAGTATGTGAAGAACTTGCAGACACTTTTTGAGACATCCTTGCCTGATGCGTTGGACGCAGTTCTTGATCAGTTGCCTCGAAGGTTTACTAAAGAGGAGGCAGCACTCCTGGCAGCACGTCTGGATAGAGAGGCTGCTCGGACATCGGGAGCAGACGGTCATACCCAACTCCGCGTGGCACTGATAAACACGCGCACGCGGGTGGTCGCTGTTTACGGAAAATGGGCCAAACGAGAGCTGGCGAAGTTCAGGCGCGACAGGGAGGAAGAAGAGAAGATCACATCTGTCTCGGCTGTTGTCACAAAACACCCTGCAGCTTTCTTTGCCAAAGAAACTGCCAAGCTTTGTACGCGTCACAACACCGAAATGTGGCGTGAATCACGACATTCACATCTGGTGGTTTTTGATCCGGCAGGCAAGTGCATCGTCGGTATGGCCATGCTTTATGTGGAAGTGCTGTCAAGGATAAACCCCGATGTACCGAGCTTAGTAATCCGAGCGATAAATCCCACGATCGAGGCGATGGCGAGCTACTCGGTTTCTTCAATGGTCGATGCGTTTTTTCAGGTAGCGATCCAGATCGCTGTAGATAACGGTTTAGCGTGTGTGGCTTTCCCCACGGATGCTGGCATGCATTTGTTGTCGAATCATCAAACAGTAGAAAAAGACATCATTACCCGTTTCGTGAGTCGATCTTCACCGGCACATCCGCTTCATCGCTATTGGGATACACGTGCGGGAGGATCGTCACGACACGCGCAACCAGTCCGGTGGGATGTCCCATTTGAGGCCTATGAGCAAGGCCAGAATAAGGTCAATACTTTGTATGTGATCTGGCAAGGTGAACCCCTCCTGCAGGCCAGTGAATTATCACATCAATATTTAGAGGTCTCATAGGTAGTTGCTAAGGAAAGTGGAAGCCTGCAAAGCTGTTCTGAGAGTGATTGAGGTGCAATGAAATCACGGCCTATAGGCTCTGGTGAATAGCCCAGTTGAGACCGTTCCGCTCATTCCAGCGCGCCATTTCAGGTAGTCATCAACATGAAGAAAACCAGCGGCGGCCGCATTGCGCTCCAGCGTCCATGCGGTTTCGCCGGGATGGATCAAGGCCTGGATATCTGTGGAAAAACCGGTCACAGCATTGGTGGATGATCCCCTTTGACGCTCGTCGTCCGGCTCGACATTGTCGAGCCCATAGTTTTCGAAATCGCCCTCGTATCCATCATACTGGTCCTGTTCCCAAGGTTTCGCGGCCCACATGAAGTGGAGCTGCTCGTCGGTCAGTCCCTCGTGCATCAGATAGCACAGTGCGTCTGGGTGAATCTCATCGAACGGCACATCGAACAGAGCTGAAAAGCGTCGCCGCGCGGCATTTTCGCTATCAAGCTGAACCTGGTCAGATTGCTCCATTTCAGCCCAATATGCGGCTTCCTCGTTGATTTGGATCTGCGTTGCTGCACCCCGTTTCGATTCAGCGCGAAGTTGCCCCGCGATGAGCTTCTGATCGGCTTCGGCGCGTGCCAGGATATCCGGCCAGTCAGGTGCAGGAAGGCAGGTGCCAGCTCCGCCCAAAAGGATGTTCTGCCTTTCGATGAAAGCCATATTTTCGTCAGGAACTGAACCGACGATAACAGGGTCATTGCTGACGTCCTCAATGGCCGGCGGGAGATCGCGTTTCTCTCGGCCACTGCCAGCACGGTCGACCAGATAGCGTTCCCGCCAAGCCTCTCCGCGTGCGCGTTTCCCGTCGCCCTCAATGCTCATGGTGTACTTCATCAGCCACATATGCATATAGCGTTGCCGCTGCTCGCTATGACGCAGGGCCAAGTCATGGAAGCGCTGATAGAATGCTTCGTCGTGGGCGCAATCGAGGCTGTCTCCTTGGTGGGCGACCTCATGCTCGACGAGGGTAAAGATATAGGCTGCGGTTCTAATAGGACTGGATTTGAGCCGTCGCACGATAGTGGCGTCGACCGCGATATAGTTGTTGCCGTCGGTCCAGGCCTCAGCAATATTAGATTTACCAAGAAGGATGTGGAACGCTTTGCCGTCATGCGCACGGCCCCCATACGAAGGTTGGCCACCGGTGCATAATGCTGCGTAGTGATGCAGGCACCAACGTAAAGCGATCCATGCACGCCGCGTTTCGCGATCAAGTGCGTCTTTCTCGGTCACGATACTGGTTCTATCGATGAACGCATCGCGTAGGGTTGAGAAGGCGATCAACACCGGTGTGTGAAGACCATTCAAGCCCCAGAACCGTGTGCCGTTTTGAGTCACATAGTGGTGCAGATTGGCAATGATCCGAGTGATGCTGTCCAGGAAATCCTGTGCGTTGTAGCAGCCGAAGCGGTCCAGTGTGTGAGGGTGAACAATCACGGCGATTCCTTCCCGTGCGATGGCCTCGCCCTTGGGTACGTCGAAGGCATTTTCCACGACCGCAAACCGACCTCCCTGCTGTTTGTTGTGGCTATAACGGCATTTGCGCAGGAAGTCCCCCAGCGTTATATGTCGCTTGCCTGGCAGCAGTGTGACGACTTCCTCACTTGAGTAGATTTGGACAATGTTCGCGTCGCCCGAAAGTAGGGCCCTGGCGGACTTTTCACGGCGGGCCTCGGTCTTGCGATGCTCACCCAGGCGGGAGGCCATTTGATCAGCCATCAGACCGAATTGTTTGGCGATTGATTTCCACGCTGGGCAGGTCTTGCGCAGGATTTCAGTGCGAGATACGTTCAGGCTAATCGCTTTTTTGGAAACGATAAGACCACCCGCTCCCCACATGTGAGCGGGATCGTGACGCACGAGTACACCCTGATTGTAGATGGACACGGCCCCATCCACTTTCACGCGATACCACGCAAACTCATCCTCGAAATCCCACTGTTCGGTGCGTGGTTCGCGGGTGATGCAGTGACCATTCAGTTCGACGATGACAGGCGTGTAGCGCACCAGGTCACGAACCTCCTGAATCGCCGACATGAGTTCGGCATCGCTCAACACTTCGTACCAATTTCCAGAGATAGCGCAGCCCTGCAGGTGGACCTGCTGCTCCTCAAGATCATAGTGATAGCCCATTGCACGAGTATCGACGGTCATCATCCAGGTGTTGGAATGCCAGACTGTCGTTGCATGAGCCATGATCTGACCGCGTCCGAGACGAAAACGGCCATAGGTCACGTCACCTTCATCGTGCGGGGTTCCAAATCGACCGAAGTATCGGACCACGTCAGTCTTGCTGGTAAACCCTTGACCGTCATCGCTGCATGTGAAGCCGTTACGCGTCAGTGAAAGGCATACGGTGCTGGCTTTAGCGTCGACAGAGTTCATCAGCAACTCGATGATCGCTTTACCGATGGAGCCGGCCTGACTGTAGATAATGTGATGAATGATCTGCGGATCGAGCTCAAATGGCAGTCGCATAAGTCCTCCTTTCAATGTGAGGTCAAGACACGTTGTTCGCTGAATGCAATCCTCGAAAACATGGTCCTCGGCTGGCTAATCAGTTTCGGACGTGGCATCGCTGCTGATGACGTAACTGGTGAGGCAAATGGTTTTCGACTGGGAGCGGCTGGATATGAGGTCATTGATGCCGGGGATGGTCGGCCTTGTCGAAAACCTAATCGAACCGGTGTAAGCCCGTATTTCGCGTGAGTGAGGAGATGACTTGCAGCAGGGAGACTGTGCGTGACAGTGAACGATGGAATGTATAACGTTTGATGCTATCGCTCTATCCAGCCAGCAGTGAGCCAAAGGAACGTCAGAAAACCTATAGGCACCATCACAATCGAGCGGGCTGAGTGACGTAGTGAAACCGAGAAGAAGTTGCCATAGCTGTGGCTTCACTTCATCAGTGCACACTACCGTGTGATGACTGATCGAGGAGGAGGGCAGATCCACTGCGGTGGTGGCAATCTTGCAATAAGCGTGTGTAGTGGGAACGAGTAATGGCGAAGACGTTAACAGATGCATACCTGGTGTTGCTGTTATGCGCAACGATACATGGCACGGATGAAGCCGTGCGTGGTGCTGCGAAGCGCTGTGCGAAAACGTTGCCCAGGAGCAAGCGAGATATGATGTTCCAGATTGCCAATAGTGAAAAGCCACTGGAATTGGTATTTCGCATTGCCGAGAATCTCGACTGACAGCCACTGGAAACAGAGGATATCTCGTTGATCCATGCTGATGTGTTGGGAACAAGGCATCGGGTTGGTTTTCCAGGAGCGTCGCCATGGGCCTCGGCTGGTAGCCCTCAGTGGACCTCGGTGGAAATACACGGCGTGATGCGACGGATGCACTCAAGCTCCACCTGTAACCAAGTCCTGCAGATGCTCGCTGTGGGCAGTCCGTTTAGCGACACCTGTATGTAAGCTGAGATTGAAGTGACCCATGCTGCACGATGAACAACTGACAGCCGCCGCAGCCTCTCAACATGCAGCCATGGGGGAATGAACTATACGTTTTCAGCCGGCTCGGTGGACGTAGGTTTAGCCCCAAGTACAACGGCCTCGATGCGATACGGCAGGATGCCAACGCGACGGGCTTCGATCTTGAAAGTGACACGTTCGTTCTCGTCCGCATCCTCCCAGTCGTCCTTCACCGCACGACCTTCGACCAACACACGCATGCCTTTCTGGTACAGCGTCGCCCAGTGTTCTGAATCGCGGTGCCACATTTCGACCGGCGCCCAGAAGCCGCCCCTGTCCTCAAAACCGTCCTTCACCGGCACGGGGTTATCGAAGTAGACGTTCAGGCGCAGCAGCCTGCGTGGTTCGTTGTTCCCATTGGGGAAGGACCGGAATTCTGGCGCAGAACCGATGTTGCCCTCGCCGTAGAAATGCGTGCTCATGAGTGTGACTCCTGGGGGTTGGTGGCGTGGACACGCCGTTGGTAAGCCCTCTCGGCATGGGCCAACTTGCTGGTGCACTCCGAGGTTTGGCGGACGATGCTGTGAGTGAGGCTGATCTGCAGGTTCAGCACGATGCGCTGCACCTCGATGGCGTAGAGGTCGTCGATCAGCGATGTCGGTGTGCCGGGGCTGGCAAGCAGCTCTTCCCACAAAGCAGTGCCCATGCGCGAGCGATCAAGGTTGCGCCAGCGCAGAAAGGTCGTGCCTGCGCCGGTGGTTTGCTGGGCCAGTTGCACGGGAAGGAGGTTGAAGGGGTGACTGCGGGCCTGCGCCAGCACCTTGCGCTGCGCCAGTCCGATCAGATCGTCCCGCAGTGCTTCGCACTGGCTGGCCCAGGTCGCAAGCTCCCCATTACCTTTAAAAGGCTTTAAAAGGCCTTTTAGGTAGCCTGCGTGTTCCAGCCTCTGGAAGTCCGCCTGTTCCAGTGCCAAGAAACGGTTGGATGCGGTCATGCTGGGTGGTCCTCGCCGTCCAACAACACGGAAGAGTCGTCGCCCAGAGGCCCCTCGGCAGATACGGTTGGCTCAGCCGCGTCGGGTTCACCGGCTGGCGCAACCTCTGAAACCGTCGGCGTGCCTGGAGCGGATGCCAGAGCAGGGCGACGGAGAAGCGGCGGTGCAAAGCGTGAACGGCGCGTGCCTTCCAGCACGTCCTGCGGCAGTTCACCGTATTTCTCCAGGGCGGCACGCGCCGCGGCGTTGTTTGCGGCGAAATCATCGCGCTTCGTACCGGAGTAGCGGTACTGCTGCGCCAGGCTGAAAAGACTGCGCAGCGTATGTGCGCCTTCATTGAGCCAGCGTTCCAGGGTACTGCGGTCGATCAGAGCGGTGTGATGCGCCAAGATCAGGCGCCGGGCCAGGTCGTCGTAGTCGGCCAGCAGATAGACCGCCATGAAGCCGAGTTGCGAGGCCACGAACAGGGGCAGCTTTACCGGCTGGACGTTGAGGTTCTCGCCCAGACTGAGTGCCGCCGGCACATCGGCCAGCGCCTGATCAATCTGTTCGCGTAAGGCCTGAAGTTGTTTTTTGGTGACGCTGAGCTTGTCCTCAATGCGCAGCATCCACCAGTCGGAGTACGGATCATCCTGCTCGGAGCCGCGTTTGAGCTTGGTCATGATGGCGACAAAACCGTTGAGCCCGACAATGCCGGGCTTGCCCTCGGAGGGCGCGCGTCCATGCCAGATACGGGACGCATGATGGGTATGCAGCGTCAGCGACATCGCGCTGCGCAGTGACCCAAGGTTCAACTGCAGGGAAGATTCGGGTTCGGTGGCCATCGTGACGAATCTCGGTGAGGAAACGAGTCGCCAGCATCGGCATTGGCCGGAAGGGTGTCAGTCATCAAACCGCACCGCATGAACGCCTGTTTGTGAATTCGCACTGCCGCAGTGGAATCTTGCACCTCCCTGCGGATGAGAGGGTGGCGTGAGGCATTCTGCGTCCGTTGCCCGCCACCGTTGCCGGAAGGCAGTGTGTTCAACTATACCAGTGGTATAGGCGACGGTGGCCTTCGGTGGACTCTTCAGGC